>VGRB01000194.1 GCA_016875475.1 Deltaproteobacteria bacterium | reverse complement strand
AGAATGCTCGCGCGGGCGAACGCGGCGGCGTGACGTGGGAGGGGGGGACGGCCCCCCGCGCGCCCTCGGGTCGCGCCGCCGCGCTTCGCGCGAGTGCAGGCGGCGCGTTCGCGCCGCACCGGCTCCGGCGCGGCCCGCCCGGCCGCGAACGGGCCGGGCGCGCGGGGGGGGCCGAAGGTCAGTGGCAGTACCCGTCGGGCCCGCAGTAGCGGCCGTACCCGCAGGTCGCGTCGATCACGCAGCCCTCGCGGCACTGGCCATGGTCGGAGCAGCGCCGGCCGTTCCCGCAGTCCCAGTCGGTCGAGCAGCCGTCGAGCGACCAGCACGCGCCGTCCGCGCCGCAGTAGGACCCGTACGGGCACTCCCAGTCGCCGGAACACTGCTCGTAGGCGATGCACTCGGTCCCGCCGCAGTAGTAGCCGAGCGGGCAGTCGGACGACATCCAGCACCCGCCCGCGGGGTAGCACCGGCGGTCGGTCGCGCAGTAGAAGCCGCCCGCGCAGTCGTGCTGCGTGACGCACTCGACCGGCGCCCAGCAGAGCCCGTCCGTGCCGCAGTACGACCCGGCGGGGCACTCCGCGTCGGACAGGCAGCCGGCCGCGTGGCAGCGGAGGTCGGACCCGCAGTACCAGCCCGCGCCGCACTCGGAGTCGGAGAAGCACTCGACGTCCGGCGACAGCCGGCACGCGCCGTCCATGCCGCAGTAGTAGCCGTACGCGCAGTCCGAGTCGTACCCGCACCCCCCCTGGTAGCGGCACACGCCCTGCGACCCGCAGTACATCGCCTCCGGGCAGTCGAACGACGACCAGCACTCGAGGTACGGCGTGGTGTCCGGCGGCAGCGGCGGCAGCGCGGGCACGGGCTCGTACGGGTGCGGGTCCACCCAGACGCAACCGAGGAACGGGACCATCGCCAGGATCGAGGTCGCGGCCTTCATCGGCAGCCTCCGTCAACCACCCGAGGGCTTTGACGGGAGGCACGGGGCGGTATTCGCTTCGGCCCCGCTCTTCACCCCACCTTGAACGCGTCCGAGATCGCGCCCAGCACATTCTGCACCTTCGCGACCACGTCGGCGTTCGGCGGCGCCTTGCCGGACCCGGTCACGCGCACCGTCACGTCGAACTTGAGGTCGCAGCCGAGGGCGGCGCTGCCGAGATCCGGGATCCGCTCGAACAGGTCCTGCATCTTCGCGATGTCCAGCTCGGCGTGCGCCGAGACGCTGTTCGGCCGGGCCGTCTCCCCGCCCGTGCGAGCGACGGCCGGCTTCGACTGCGCCCGGCGCAGTTTCACGTCCTGCGCCCCGCCGAGCGGGCATGGCCACGTGCCGGCGGCCCGCTCCAGCAGGTGCGCGTTCAGCGCACCCGTGATCGCGGTGCGCACCGTGGCCCACGGCAGGTTCAGGCCCCGCTTCGCGCTGACCGCCGACAGCAGCGCCAGGGCGCTGGTGGTGTCCGTCCCCCACGCTGCCGGCAACGTTTCGGGCATGAGGTCGAGCGGCGGAATGGGCTCGGGCGGGCCCTGCAAGACCGCATCCGCGGTCAGCATTCCGGGTGGGACCTCCTCGCCGAGGATGCTGCCGGGCCCGCTCGTCAGCCAGAGCTTCCCGCCGGCGACCGCCTCCCCGATCGCGGCGTCGACCACCGCGGGGGCGGCCGTGGGGATGAAGAACGGCTCGTCGTACCCGCCCCGCGGGACCTTCATCACGCGGCTCCCGCCGAAGTACGCGCGTACGGCACCTGCCGTGAGCGTCGAACTGCTCCACAGCCCAGGCAGCCGGCCGGGGACCAGCAGCGAACCCGGCACGCGCGTCAACTCCGCCGCCGAGGGCAGGAGCGCCTCGATCGCCGGGTCCTTCAAGGCGGATTCGTCGGGCGCCTCCATCCACCACGTCGCCACGGAGCCGTCCGGGCGCTTCAGTCGGAGCGCGAACAGGCCCGCCTCGCAGCCCTGACGCACGGTCTGCATGGCTGCTTGCGGCCTGAGCATCTTCGGGAGCCGGGGCTGCTGGGCGAAGGCGCCGACGAGGTCCTTCACGAATCGCGCGGGCTCGTCCTCGCGCCAAAGGTCGTAGGGCCCGCCAGGAAGCATGGCCTCCGCGTTGACCTCGGACTCCTGGATGCGCGACCGCGGGTCGGCCTTGACCGTTTCGAAGAGCGGCTCGGCACCCACGGTGACACGGAACGCCTCGGTCTCCCCCTTGGCGGACATGGTCACGACCACGCACCACGCCTGTCGGACCGCGTCCGGGATCGTCTTCTTCGCCGTCTCCACGTACTTGCCGAGCATACCCGCCCGAAGCGGGTCCTCCGGCTGGTCCTTGAACTGCCCTCCGACCTCGACCCACCCGAGGTACTCGCGGACGCGGGCGCGGGCCGCGTCCAGGCCCTCCGGCGAAGGCGTCACCAGCAGGACCGCGTTCGGGTTCGTGCGGGGGTGGTCCTTCGAGGTCTTCTCCTCGAGGTAGCGCCGCGCCTCCGGGCTCGGCTGTCCGGGCCTGGACGCTGCCTTCTGGCCGAGCACGACGTAGTGGAAGTCGCCGTCGCTGCCCACGTCCGCGGGACGCACCGGCAGGACGTGGACCTTGGCGCCGGCCGCAGCGGCGCCGGTCGTCAGGGCCTTGAAGCCGGCGACCTCGTCGATCAGCATCTGCTCGACGAGGTCCGGCTTGACGCGCTGCTGGATTGCGTCGTGGTGCATCTGGCGAAGGTTCGGCTTGGAGCCGAGCCTCCACGTCTTCGGCAGCGGCCTGACTGCGGCGACGCCGTCACCCGTCTCGGCGTTCCCCGTCTCGTCCAGGAACCACGACGTGTCAGCCCATCGTCCGAGCGCCTTCTCCAGCTCGATCCGGTCGGGCCGCGTCGCCCCGACCAGCACCAGCAGGTCGCGCGTGACCGCCTTCTGCCCGACCGGCTGCGAGTGCAGGAACGTGGCGAGCACGGCCTGCTCCGCCTCGCGGTGGTGCAGTCCCGGGTGCTCCTTCTGGATCTCGCGGGCCTTCTCGACTTCCCCCTCGAGGATCGCGACCCACTCGTGTCTCCTGCCCTCGTACTCCTCCGCGCGGGCAACGCTGCACAGCTCCGCCGCCGCCTCCGACAGGCCGCCCTTTCCGGGCTCGGGCAGGAACGCGGACAGCGAGACGATCGGCGACTCGTCCCACGTCTCTGCGTGCCGGAGCGCCCGCGCGAACGTCCGCAACACGCCGCGCGTGCGCTGGAAACTCTCCAGGTTCGTCCACTTCGTATAGAAGACCTCCGTCAGGTCCGGGTGGAACGGGAAGCTGCGCACGAACCGCTCCTCGGCCGCGGCGCCGTCGTGCTTCGTAGCCTCGTCGAGGCCCCCTATCCCCTGCAACGCGGCCGTGACGTGAGGCCGGAACGCCGAACGGTCCTGGATGGAAGCCGGGGTGAAGAACCGCCGACGCAACACCTCGGCAACGTCTTCCTTGAGGACCGGCTGCACGCCCTGCTCGGTCTCGCGCCGGAACACCCCCTGGAGGTCGGCCACGATCGCCTTCCCGAGCGCGTCCATCTTCCGCGGGTCCGTCGCGAGCAGCGAGGCGACGATCGCGCACCGGGTAACCTTCGTCGCGGCCTGGGTCAGGTACTGGAAGAAGCCCGCGAGCCGCCCCTGCCAGGCCGGGTCCAGGCCCACCTTCTCCCGGGCGAACATCAGGACCTCGTCCAGCAGCACCAGCGTGGCGAGGCCCTCCGCCGCCGGGCGCGCCAGCAGCGGGACGAGCAGGTTCTCGGCCGGCGCGCTGTCGCGCTCCTCGTCGCGGTCGTCGGGGTGCAACAGCCGCAGGCCATCCGCGCCCGCGAGCTGCCACGCGAGCACGCTCCAGGGGTGACGGAGCCAGCGGCGGCTCCCGTCCGGGGCCCGCACCTCCATGCCCTTCTCGACGTCGAGCTTGTCGAAGCACAACGCGGCGATGCGTGATTTCGGCGGCGTCCGGCCGGCGTGGCTCACGAACTCCGCGACCGCAGGCAAGCCCGGCAGCGAGTCCGGGTCCTGCACGAGGTGGTACAGGGTGATGAGCGTGTGGGTCTTGCCGCCCCCGTACGTCAACTCGAGCTGGCGGACCGCCTTGTCGTCCTTCCCGGCGAGGCGGGCGCACACGTCCTTCGCCAGCTCCCGCAGATTGAACGTCGGGTAGGTGAGCGCGAAGAACTCCACGCGGTCCTGGTAGACCGGTCGCGCCTGCCCCATCGCCACGTCGTACAGGTCCGCGGCGAACGTCGCGAGCGCCAGCTCGCCCGTGCGCACGTCGTCCCGGAGCGCCACGACCTTGTGCCACGGGGTCCAGGGGTGTTTCCTCGACATCGTTTCTCCTTGCATCAGCTCGGCATCAGACCGCGGATCCGGGTCGCGAGGTTCCCGAGGTCCTCCGGGCAGAGCCGCAGGACGCGATCGAACCGCCGCGCCGCAGCCGCGGCGAGCGACCCTCGGCCGCCATCGGACTCGCCGGCTACGCCCCTTGCGACCGCGAACGGCTGGAAGTACCGCTCCTTCGGGTTCACCTCGGCGCGCACTTCCTTCCATTGCCAATCGGCGGGGAGGTCGTGCCCGGCGAGGATCCAGACCTCGACCTCCTGCCAGGCGTTCTCGCCGAGCAGGGCCTGGCCCGCCTTCAGCGCGCCACACGCCTCGCCCTCGATCCGCTCGATCCTCTTGCTGCGGTGCTCCTCGCCGTCGCGGTCCACGATCAGCAGCAGGAGGTTCGCCATCGGGTAGAGCGAGATCACGTCCCGGATGCGTTCCGGCTTCAGCGCCTCCTCGACCCCTCCAAGCACCGGGTCCTCGCACACGCGGACCTTGGCGGCGGGCTTGCCGAGTTGGGCCATGAGCGCCTCGACAATCGGCTTCAGCGCGAACTTGTCCTTGCGCGAGTCCTCGGGGATGACGACCACCCTCATCGCGGCCCCTCCGGCGGCTTCGGGGCGAGCGGCTCGGACGGCACGGACAGCAGCTCGACCGCGTCCTCGAACCAGCCCGACCGCAGGAGGCTCGCCCGGTCGCGCGAGCGCACCACTTCCCGTGTGTCGGGAGGGAGTTCATCGAGTCGCTGGATCCGGGATCCGGGTTCGCCCTCGAGCCGGTAGACGAGCGAAGCGTTCCGGAACGACTCATCGTCGAGCAGCGACAAGAGGTGCGGCGAATGGGTCGAGGGGACGACCTGCGTCGTCCCGCTCTTCGTGGCCTCACGGATCAGGTCCAGCAGGAGTTGCAGCCGCGTGGGGTGGAGGCCGTTCTCGACCTCCTCGAAGAACACGAAGCGCGGCGGCTCCGGCGACATCAGGGCCGCGAGAAAGCCGAGGAACCGCAGGGTGCCGTCCGAGGCCGAGTACGCGGACACGGCGCTCCCGTCCTGCTCGACCAGCTCGATCAGCACGCGGCCGGCAGGATCGGCCGGGAACCGCAGGTCCGCAACGTCCATCGGGGTCAGCGACCGCAGCCAATGGATGAGCCGGGCCTTCCGCCCGGTGTCGTTGCAGAGGGTCTGGAGCACCGAGGCCAGGTTCTCGCCTCGGTCCGTCAGCGTCGTCTGCCCCGGGACCGCGGCCCGCTTCATCTCCTCGGGCGAGAGGTCGAGGAAGCGCATGTTCGACAGCGCGGACAGGGCCATCCGGGCGGCCCGGCGCCTCGGACGCCCAGGGGGACCCGGCACGGTCAACTGACCCGGCACGGTCAACTGGTGGAACGCCGGTCGATCCGAGGTGACGTCCTGGCTCATGCGCCAAGTGACGTCGCTGGGGCCGTCCTCGGCGAGGCTTTCCTGCACGATCTCCGGGACGCCCTTCTCCAGGCCGACCTCGATCCGGTAGGCGAACCGGCGCCCAGCCCCCTCCAGCCCCACGTCCAGGGCGAACGCCGGCGCGCCGCGGAACGCGGCCTCCCGGGTCCCGCCGCGGATGCCCTTCCATTGCAGGACCCCCCCTTCGATCCACTTCTCCCCGATGATCTCGGCGAGCGTGTACCCGCGGGAGATCCCGTGCAGGAACCGGAAGGCGTCGCGCAGGTTGCTCTTGCCGGAAGCGTTCGTGCCGATGACGGTCGTCAGCGGCCCGAGGCGCAGCGTCGCGTCCGGGAAACTCTTGAAGTTCACGAGCCGGATCGACGTCAGCATCACGAGCCTCCCAGGTCGAGCTTCTGCTCGGAAGGCCGCGGCCGTCCGGGGATCGCGAGCGGCCCCGCCGCGGCGTGATTGCTGATGCTCTCGAGCATGGACCGCTCCTCGCTGCCGGCCGGGGCCAGCTCGATCAGGGCCTGGAGCAGCGGCGCGAACAGCGGGTTCAGGCGGAGCCCGCGGCTGGCGACGTACTCCTCCACCTCGGAGAGGTCGCCCGCCTTCCACAGGTGCATCAACCGATGTACCTGATCGATCAGCGGCGCGGGACGGTCCGCGGCATCACACCCCATGGACTTGCGCCGCCGCTGCTGCCAGGTCTTGAGCCGGACCTCGCTGCCGCTCCCTTCTTTCGCCTCGTCCTCGCCCTCGCCCTCCGCGCCGCCGTCTGCCTCGTCGTCCGCGTCCTCGGCGGCCCGGTCGCCCGTGCGCTGCAAGATGTCGTACGCGTCCGCGAGCGCGCTGTCCGACAGGTTGCACGAGAGCGCGTACAGGATGGGGGCGCCGGCCGGGGCGTTCCCCATCCCGAAGTCGTGGCGGTGCAGCAGGTAGTACGTGGTCACGTCGTCCAGGCCCGCCACGTCCGCCGCGCCCCCGTCCCGCGAGAGCACGCGGCCGACCACGAAGTCGACCACGATGCGGCGCACGGCCTTGAGGAACTCGCCGACGCCGAGCACCTTCCCGGGCTCGTTCGCCTTCTTCACGACCGGGTGACGGCTGTATGCCTCGAGCGCGGGCCCGGTCGCGGCCCAGACGAAGTCCGGGCCGCGGATCCCCGCGTCCCAGAAGTCGCGCAGGCGCGTGGCGACGCGCGCGCGCATCGCCTCGAGAACCTGGTGGTCCCAACCCGGCCGCGCGTCGTCGGGCCGCTTGCGGCAGACCAGCCAGACCGAGGAGGAGAGGGCTGCCGCGGAGAGCGCGCGGGTGCGGTTGCCCATCTCCGTCTGGATGGGCCAACTCCCATCCACGACGAAACCGGAACGGATGATCGCCGAAACGAGCGTCTCCCATGCGTCCGGCTGCTTGTGGGCGAAGACAACCACGAGCCGCCCGTACTGGCTCAAGACGGCATTGCACGCTTTGAACGCGCGGGCCATGCCGTTCTCGTACGCAGCCTTCGACTTCTCGTGGTCGCCACCATGCCGGCTCGCGTCATCGATGAGTTCACCGTCGGCTCTTTCGTGATCCCACTTGGGTCCGAGTCGAAGCGAGAATGCTTCGTCAAATTCCGGCGAAGAACCATGCAGCGTCCGCCGCAACCAAACGTAGAAGAAGTCCATCAGATCGGAGTACGGGATCGCGTCGTAGTAGGGCGGATCAGTGACAACGATGTCGAACGACTCCCGACCTTCTCCCAACTGGGCTGAACGTTTCACGACGTTGGCAGCGGCAACGTCCTTGGGAGCGGCGGCGAGACAATGGTCGTTGACTCTCGCCACCCAGTCGAGGCACGCCAAGTAGTTGCCGGACGAACTGGACAGGGGATTCGATTCGGCGAAGTCCCAACTGATGGGCAGAGCGAACCGTACGAACACGTGGCTCATCTTCTCGCCCGTGATGTGCCACGTGCACAGAGTCGCGTTGTAGTCGGCCAGCTTATCGATCGAGGCTGCCAAGTAGGCGGCAATTGCGGTCCGCCAAACGCCTGGAGGATCAGAAACACATTGCTGCTGGCGCCTCGCATGCTGGATCAGCGAGGCGAATGAGCACAACTGACGTGCGTTGAACAGGTGACCCCACCGCGTCATTCCGTACTGCGGGACCGTGAACGGCGATCCCCCGCCGGCCCGACTCGCCCCCTGCGGCACGGGCTCCTCCGGGACCCCGAACGGCACGTCCGCGAACACGCGGTCGATCTCGTCGCCGGCCGCCTCTGCCGCCCGGGTCTCCTCGTCGACGGGCAGCCGGTACTCCTTCCCGTTCGGCCCCTCGACCACGACCGCGGTCATGACCGCGCCCATGCGGCCGGCCTGGCCCTCCATGCGGAGGTCCTCGGAGGTCATGATCGTGCCGCAGCAGGGACAGGTCGCGCCCGAGCGGGACATGGTCCCGCGGCCGACCTGCTTGTCGTGCTCGCGGCGCTCCGCGGGGGACCGGCCGGACACGGGCACGCCGGTGATCACGTGGAACGTCGGCGCGGACCGCTCGGCGGCGCCCGCGGGGGGCGGGACGACCTCCAGCGCGACCCGCTTGTCGTCCTTCCGGCACAGCCACTTCGTCTTGAGCAGCGGCACGGTGCCGCGGCACCCCTTGCACGTGACGGTTCGGGCCCACAGGTACGCGACCGTGGGCTTGCCGTCGATCACCGGGTAGAACCGGGCAAGGTCCTGCCGCGCTCGCGCAAGGACCCAGCGCCCCCAGGCCCGCACGTGCCAGGCGAGGTCGGCCTCGACGCCCGGCGCGGCCTCCGGGATCAGCGCCTGCTCGCGGTTGCGCTCGAGCTGCAAGTGATCGAGCTGCTCGGCCAGGCGCCTGCCCTTGAAGCCCTTCGCGGCCAGGAACTCGGACATGAACTCGCGGTCCTGCAACGCGAAGTCGGGGAGCGGGCGGGTCTGCCCGGCGAGCCGCTGGGGGTACTCGAGCGTACACCGGAGCAGGAACCAAGCGACCGGATTGATGTCCGCGGCCGTGACCTCGCACCCGAGCCTCATCGCCTCGAGCGGGATCGCGCCGCCGCCGGCGAAGGGGTCGAGCACCCGGGGCGGGCGACCGCCGTTCGCGTCCCGGATGAGGGCGCGGAAGTAGTCGAGGTCCGGCCCCGACTCGCGGCCCCAGTGCAGGATCCCTCCCTCGGTCACCTCGGCGTCAGCGGTCTCAACCTGCCCGGCCGCGTTCCTCTTCTTGCGGGCGACCGTCTTCACGCGACCGCCCAGGCGCTCGATCAGGGCCTTGCGCTCGTCCGCGTCTCCGGGGTCCGGGAGGAGCGTCGCGATGAGCGCCGCGCGGCACGCGGCGAGCGGCCGGCGCGCGGGCCAGATGTGCAGGGTCGAGATGTGCCCGTGGCGGACGTTCTTCTCGTGGACCGAGTCCAGCGACGCCTGCCTCAGCGGGAACGCGACCTCGATGAGCCGGGGGCGATCGTCCACTACGCATTCTCCGTCGCGGCGGCATTGCTCGCGGCCGCCTGGATCGCGGCCGGGCCGAAACTGAAGGTCCGCTCCGCCCGCGCGACCAGGGTCCGGACCGGATCGCACACCCGGGCGAGCCTCGGCGCGGGCGACGCGCACTCGTACACCACGTAAAGCCAGAAGCGATCCCGAAGGTTGCACGCCTGGCCGAACTCGTTCTCGGTCAGATCGACCTCGCCGGTGCCGGCCTTGCCCTTGACCTCGATCAGGCGGTCGCCGTCCGGGTGGCGCGACAGGAGGTCGAAGCCCGGGTGCTCCGTGAGCCCGGCCGCGACCGCACCCGCCGGCGTGGACACGTCCGTGACGGTCGCCCCCCTGGCCTCCTCGAACCCCCAGGCCACGCGGACGGCGATCCCCTCGACGTCGGTCTCGACCCGGGTGCGGGCCTCGGCGTCGGTCGTGGGCAGCACCAGCGCGTGCGCAAGGAACCGGACCGGCCCTGGTGCTACCAGTTCGGGCTCGCGCCGGAGAACGGCAAGTGCCGCGTCCCGGCGTCCCGCGAGGGCGAGCTGGCGGGACCGGACGCTCGCGGCCTCGTCCCCGGCGCGCGCGTCACCTCCGCGCACCTTGGACAGCAGGCGCGCGCGCACCGCGGCAAGCTCGTTCTCCTGGTGCTGGAAGCCCAGGTAGACGAATTGCTCCCGCTCCCC
>VGRB01000193.1 GCA_016875475.1 Deltaproteobacteria bacterium | reverse complement strand
CCCCGCCCGGCGGCCCCGCGCCCGATCCCCCCCCCATGGACACGCCCGTCGCGGACGCCGCGGCAAGCGGCGACCCGGCGGACGCGGCCGCGCCCGCCGGCCCCGATCCGGATCGGCGCGGCGCGGGGGGCGGCGGCTGCGCCGCGAACGGCGCCGGGACCGGCGCGGTCGCATGGCTGCCCCCGGCCGCGGCGCTCGGGTTCCTGCGTCGCCGGCGCGCCGCCGCGTTCCTTGGGCGCGGCCGCGTCGCGTCTGTCCTCCCGCTCGTCTTCGCGGCAGGCTGCGCCGCGACCGGCGCGATCCGGGGCCCGTGGCCGCAGGTGACGTCGTGGCCGGGGGACGACTGGCCGTCCTCCCCCCCCGAGGCCCAGGGCATGGACCCCCGGCCGCTCGCGGAGGCGATCGAATCCGCGCTCGCCGACGACCTGCCCATCCACGGGATCCTCGTGGTGCGGCACGGCGCGGTCGTGCTCGACGCCTCGTTCCACCCGTTCGGTCCCCGCGACCGGCACGACGTGGCCTCGGTCACGAAGAGCGTCACCGGCACGCTCGTCGGGATCGCCATCGGTCGCGGCGACCTGCCGGGCCTCGACGCGCGCCTCCTCGACATCCTTCCCGAGCACGTCGCCGCGGCAGCGCCCGACACGCGCAAGGCCGCGACGACGCTCCGCGATCTCCTGACCATGCGGTCCGGCCTCGACTGCCACCCCGCGCCCGGGTCCGACCTGCCGCTGCTGCTCCGGATGATCGGATCGCCGGACTGGGCCGCATTCTCGCTCGACGTGCCCCTGTCGGAGGCGCCCGGCAAGGCCTTCCGTTACTGCTCGCTCGCCTCGCACCTGCTCGCGGTCGTCCTGCGCAGGGCGACCGGCAGGTCCGCGCTCGACTACGCCCGGGAGCACCTGTTCGGGCCCCTGGGGATCCGGTCCGCGGACTGGCCCGCGGACCCGCGCACCGGCGACCCGCACGGCTGGGGCGACCTCGCGCTCGACCGCTACGACATGGCGCGCCTGGGCTACCTCTACCTCGCGGGCGGCCGGTGGCAGGGCCGGCAGGTCGTCCCCGCGGAGTGGGTCCGGGCGTCCCTGTCGCGCCAGGCCGCGATCGAGCCATTCGGCCCGATCGACGGCTACGGCTACCACTGGTGGACGAGCACGCGCGGGTTCGGCGTGGCCATGGGCCGGGGCGGCCAGTGGGTCGTCGTGGTGCCCGGTCTCGACCTCGTCGTGGTCCTGACGTCGTCCGGGACGGGCGAGGTGACCGCGCGCAAGGCGGACCTCGTGCAGCGCCTGGTCCTCGGCGCGGTGCGCGGGCCCGGCCCGATCCCCGACGACCCCTCGGGCCGCGCACGGCTCGCCGCTGCCGTCGCGCGCGCGGCAACGGCCCGCGACCCGGCGCCCGGCCCGGCTCCCGCCCTCCCCCCGTCCGCCGCGGCCGTGTCCGGCGCCGCGTGGGACCTGGCGGACAACGCCTACGGCCTGCGGTCCGCGACCCTGCGCTTCGGCCCCCCCGGCGAGGCGGTGCTGGACCTCGTGCAGCGGGGTTTCCCCCCCCTCGCGATCCGGATCGGGCTGGACGGTGCGTGGCGCACCTTCCCGGGACGACGGGGCTACCCGGCCCGCGCCCGGGGTGCCTGGGACGACGGAACGAGCTTCCGGATCGAACTCGACGAGCTGGCGCTGGTCAACCGCTGGACGCTCGTCCTGCGGTTCGACGGCGACCGGGTCGCGGTCCGGATCGAGGACGCCTCGGGGAACCCGCCGGCCGCCGTCGACGGCGTGCGGCGTCCGGCGGTCGCTCAGTAGGACGCGTTCACGTACTGCTGGACCTGGAACCGGAACTCGAGGCATCCGACCGGGGTCTCGGCCGCGGCGAAGCGCGCGTGCTCGATGCCCTGGAACTCGAGGCCCGTCACGACCGACAGCGGCTTCAGCATGGCCCCGTCGATGTGCATCGCGCCCGCGGACGCCGCGACGGAGCAGTCCGTGAACGTGGGCCCGGCGGCGTGGTGGTTGATCGGGACGAGCGTGTGCACGCTGCTCCCGGCCTCCGCCGGGGGCGTCCACGCGAGGTCGAACGCGTCCGGGGCCATGGAGTCGCCGGCGAGCTTGGCCGACAGCCCGTCGAGCTTCCCCGGAACGGCGGTCTCCGCGAGGGTCACCGCGACGCCCTCCCAGGACACGTCGGCCGCGAACGCGCGTCCCGGCAGCGTGACCTGCCCCCACGTCTGCCCGCCGCCCCCGAATGCCTGCGTCTGGCCGCCCGCCCCGAGCACGAGCTTCGCGCCGGCGACGGGGGCGGCCTCGGGCACGCACGAGCCGGAGCGCCCGCAGGTCTTGCCCGCCGGGCAGGTCCCGCAGCCGCCGGGCTGGAACGAGAAGAACGCGCACGCGTCGTCCGACAGCGCGGGCTCGCCGATCCAGGGACTCGGCCGATCCAGGACCTCGACCGACGCGTCGAGCGTCTCCGCGTACTCGTAGCCAAAGACCGACACGACGCCGATCCGGCTCGACGGCGCGCAGCGTGCGCCCGGCACGGCCGCGATCGGCGAGGACGGTGCGTCGGTCGCGGGCGCGTCCGCCTCCTCGGGCACGTCCGCGCGGAGGTCGGCGGGTGCGTCCCCCGGAGACGTCTCGGCCGGCAGGTCCGGGGACGACTCTCCGGGCACGTCCGGGATGGTCGTCTCGGCCGGCACGTCGAGCGCGACCGCCTCCGCCGGCAGGTCGGGAGCAGCCACGTCGGCCGGCACGTCCGTGAGCGATCCACCACCACCGCCGCCGCATCCGGCGACGAGCACAGCCAGCACCATCACACGCTTCACGGTTCCCCTCCCCGCATGCCCCCGGAGGATCTTGCGTGATCGGGTGCGGTCCCTGCAAGATAGGATCCGCAGGCGGAGGCGGAATGCGAAAGCGGATGCTGTCGGTGCTCGTGGCGATGGCGGGGTGCGCGGGCGGCGGCTCGTCCCCTCCGGATGCGACCGATGCCGGCCCCGACACCCCGCCCGCCGGCGGCTGCGACCCCAGGCGGCTCGCGCCCGGCGAGGTCCGCGCGAAGCGGATCGCGTGCGACGCGGAGCGCGTCGGCGGCCCGAACGCGATCGCCCGGGTCGGCGACTACCTGCTCGAGAACCACCGCGTACGGTTCGTGGTGCGCGCGGGCCAGGGGCACCGGCTCCTCGGCCTGAAGGGCGGCACGGTGGTCGATGCGGACCGCGCCCGCGAGCCGGGGGAGCCCGGGGGGGATCGTCTCCAGGAGCTGCTCCCGCTGACCTCGTTCGCCGCGCTCGACGTGTCGGACGTCGCGATCGCGTCGCCGGGAGGCACGGGCGCGGGAAACGAAGCGGTCGTGCGCGTGACGGGCACCCCGATGAGCGTGCCGGTCATCGCGTCCTACGTGCCGGGGCTGCCGATCCCGGACGCGAACGTCTCCTACGAATACGCGCTCGCGCCCGACTCGGACCACCTGGTCGTCCGAACGCGCGTCGCCGTGCCCCCGGGAAAGGCCGCGCTGGACGCGGTCCCGGTGGACGGCTGGTTCTGCTCCGGCGCCCTGCCGTCGTTCGACCCGGGGCGCGGGTGGAGGCCGGGGGGGGCGCTGCCCCTGCTCGTCCACGCGGCCGGGGAGGGCGACGTGTCCTACGGCTACCTCGGCGGCCCGGGCTTCCGGATGCAGTCGGTCGGCGACTTCGCGCTCGCCATGGGCGACCCGGTCGCGGTGGACGCCGGGGCGGAGGCCGCGATCGAGCGGCTCCTGTTCGTCGGCGACGGGACCGCCTCGTCCGTGACCGGCTGGGCCGCGGGCCGGATCGGGATCGCGACCGGTGCGGTGTCGGGGTGCGTCTCGCGCGCGGGGGGGAAGGCCGAGGGCGCGCTCGTGACCGCCTCGGATGCGCAGGGCCGCGTGCTGACCGCCATGCGGACCGGGGCGGACGGATGCTTCGCCGGCAGGCTGCCGGTCGGCGCGGCGACGCTCGTCGCCTCGTTCGCGGGCTCCGACGCGGGACCGGCGGCCCAGGTCGAGGTGACCGCGGCGGGGACGACCGGCCTCGCGCTTCTTGTCCCTGCGCCGTCGGGGGTGCGGCTGACCGCCCGGGACGAGGGGGGCGCGCCGATCCCGGCGCGCGTGACGATCGAGAGGACCGATCGCGACGGCTTCGAGCCGGCGTACGCGTTCGCGTGGCCCGCGGGCGCCGAGGTCCGGCTTCCGGCGGGGCGCTACCGCCTGACGTTCTCCCGGGGGTTCGAGTTCGGCAGGTCCGTGGCCGGGCCGGTGGACGTGGCGGGCGTCGTGCCGGTCGAGGCGACGGTCGTGCGGGAGGTGGCGACGCCCGGGGCGATCGCGGCCGAGTTCCACGTGCACTCGGAATCGTCGATCGACTCGTTCGTCACGCTCCCCGAGCGCGTCACGTCGTGCGCGGCGGAGGGGCTCGAGTTCGTGGTCTCGACGGATCACGACTTCGTGACCGACTACAGGCCGGTCGTCGTGGCCCGGGGCCTCCGGCCCTTCCTCGCGACCGTGCCGGGGCAGGAGCTGTCCGGGGTCACCGCGGGGCACGCGAACGCGTGGCCGATCGAGCCGGACCCGGACCGCGCGGGGAACGGGGGGATCGAGTGGTTCGGGCTCGCCCCGGGGGACCTCGCGAGGCACGTGCGCGACGGCCATCCCGCCCGCATCGTGCAGGCCAACCACCCGAGGTTCCAGGACAACTCGCTGTTCGACATCATCGGACTGGACCCGGCCAACGGCCACGCGCACGCGGACCCGGTCGCGCTCGGGTTCCCCGCGGGCACGGACCTCGACGACCTGCCGTACGACTCGATGGAGGTCTACAACGGGATCGGCGACGAGGACACGGACGAGGTGCTGCGCGACTGGTTCGCCCTGCTGAACGCGGGAAGGCGGATCACGGCGACGGCGGGGGGGGATTCGCACGACCTGGAGGCCTTCCCGGGGCACCCGCGCAACATGGTGCTGGCGGACGGCTCCGACGACCCGGCGACGCTGGAACCGGCCGCGATCGACGCGGCGGTGCGCGCCATGCGCGTGGTCGTGACGACCGGGCCGTACATCGAGGCGGGGGTCGTGGACCCGGGCACGGGCACGACGTCGCGACCGGGCGACACGGTGACCGACACGGACGGCGAGGTGGACCTCCGCGTCCGCGTGCAGGCGCCCGCGTGGATGGACCTCTCGCAGGTCGAGATCGTGGTCGGCGGCGAGCCGTGGCAGGCGGTCCCGATCGACGACCCGGGGGTACCGGAGCAGCGCGCCGTGGTCCGCATGGACCGCTCGTTCCAAGTGCCCGCGCCGAAGGACACATGGATCGTCGTGATCGCGAGGGGGAAGACCGCGGTGCCGCACCTGTCGCGCCTCCCCCCCTTCGCGCTCACCAACCCGTTCTTCGTGGACGCGGACGGAACGAGGTGAGCGCGGGTCCGGAATGCTACAATCCCTGCTGCCTGCGGGGGTTCGGGCGGATGCGAACGCCGGTCGCGACGGTGCTGCTGGTCCTGGTCGCCTGCGGGGGCTCGTCCTCCGCGCCCCCCGACTACCACGACGTGATCATCGGGTTCGACCCGGGCCGGAAGGACACCCCCAAGGACGCCCCGAAGGACGCCCCGAAGGACGCGGCGCCGGATGTCGCGAAGGACGCGGACGGCGACGCGACGTGGCAGGACCCCGGGGCGGACGGCGCGCTCGACCCGGGCGACCCGGACGCCTGCGTGCCCCCGGAGTGCGTGCCCCTCGTGTGCGCGGCGGGCGAGAAGTCGTGCAGCGACGACAACGAGGTCCGCACCTGCAACGCGACCGGCACCGGGTGGACCTATCAGGACTGCGGCGACCTGCTGTGCGTCGACGCGGCGTGCGTCACGTGCGCGCCGGGCTCGGCGGGGTGCCAGGGGGACGTGGCGGTCCGGTGCGACGCGACCGGAAACGCGTGGGTGCCCGTCCAGGACTGCAAGCCCGCGGAGACGGCGCTGTACTGCGTCAAGGGCCAGTGCCTGTCGCTCTGCGAGGGGCTGTCGATCCGGACGAACGAGGGCTGCGAGTACTGGCCGCTCGACCTCGACCAGAACGAGGAGTTCGACGCGCCGAACATGCAGTTCGCGGTCATCGTCAGCAACACGTCCACGGTCCACGACGCGAAGGTCACGATCACGAAGGGGCTCGACGTGGAGAAGGAGGTGGTCGTCCCGAAGGGCGACCTCGCGACCATCCTGCTGGACCCGCTGAACATCGAGCAGCCGGGCGTGGACCAGCTCTCGCGCCGGCTGAAGTCGACGGTCCCGATCGTGGCCTACCAGTTCAACCCGCTCGAGAACGTGGGCGTGTTCTCGAACGACGCGTCCCTGCTGCTGCCGACGAACGTGCTGGGCAAGACGTACCGCGTCATGGCGTGGCGGCAGCGCGCGGACGCGCTGAAGTCGTACTTCACGCTGGTCGCGGTCGAGGAGGGCCCGACGGACGTGACGCTGACCGTGACGGTGCCCACGGTCGAGGGGCCGGGCATCGCCGCGCTGCCCGCGGGCGGCACGACCACGGTCACGCTGCAGCAGTTCCAGACCCTGCACGTCAAGTCGGACCAGTCGTGCGGCGACCTGACGGGCAGCCTGATCCAGGCGACGAAGAAGGTCGCGGTGATGGGCGGCCACGAGTGCGCGAACATCCCGACCGGCGGCTCGTGCTCGAGCGAGTTCTGCTGCTGCGACCACCTCGAGGACCAGATGCTCCCGGTCGAAGCCTGGGGCAAGAGCTACCTCGTCGGCCGCACCTGGCCCCGCGGGAAGGCGCCCGAGACGGTCCGGGTGCTCGCGGCGATGGACGGCACGTCCGTGACCGTGGACGGCGCGGCGGTCACCGTGCCGGTCCTGGGCGCGGGCCAGTTCCACGAATTCCAGATCGCGAGCAACGTGGCGATCACCGCGGACAAGCCGGTGATGGTCGCGCAGTACATGGAGAGCCAGACGTCGCCGACGGGATGCGACGAGACGTGCGACGACGCGTTCATCTTCGGGAAGAAGTGCGACGGCAGCCCGTTCGGCAAGGCGTGCAAGACCGACGAGGACTGCTGCCCGGGCGTGGCCGGGATCGGCGACCCCGCGCTGATCGTGGCGGTCCCGACCGAGCAGTTCCGCAGCGACTACCTGTTCCTCGTGCCGACGAAGTACGCGAGCAACTACGTGAACGTGGTCGCGCCGACCGGCGCCGCCGTCACGCTCGACGGAGAGACGCTGGGCCCGGCCGAGTTCGAGCCGATCGGATCGTCGCCGTTCGGCGTGGCGCGGCGGCAGCTCGCGGACGGCGTGCACCGCCTGAGTGCACCCCAGAAGGCGGGGATCCTCGTCTACGGCTGGGACCAGTACGTCTCGTACGGGTTCGCGGGCGGCATGGCCGTGCAGGCGCTGAACCCCTGACCCCCCACCGTTCCCGTCCCCGAACCCGAACCCGAGCCCGTAGCCGCTACCTTCCCCTTCTCGGCCCGCGCCCTCCCCTGCCGTCGCCCCCGCGACCCCATCCCCCCTCGCGCGGACCGAACTCCCGCGGACCGCGGTCGCGCGGCGGCTCCGGATCGCGCGGGCGCTCGCGCACGCCGTCCGGCACGATCAGCAGGCAGCGGAACGCGCCCTCGCCCTCGCTGCGCGTCGTGATCCCGGGGCGCCCCTTCAGCGCGACGTGGACGAAGCGCCGATCGACCGCGTTCATCGGGCTGAGCCGCACCGCCTTGCCCGCGGCGATCGCCTTCTCCGCAAGCGAGATCGCGAGCTTCGTCAACTCCTCCTCGCGCCGATCGCGGAACCCCTCGGCGTCGATCGTGACCAGCTTCCGGCTCTCCGGGAAGCGGTTCACCATCTTGTTCACGATGAACTGGAGCGCGGCCAGGGTCTCGCCGTCGCGCCCGACCACGCTCGCCTGGTCGTCCGAGTGGACGTTCAGGCCGACCGACTCGTCGTCCTCCTTCAGGGTCACCTCGGCGGCGATGCCCATGCGCAGGAGCACGCCGGCCAGCGCGTCGCGCGCCTCGGGCCCCTTCACCACGGGCTCCCGCGGGACGGCGCGCCGCGGCGGGGGCTCGTCGGCCTCCTCGCGGGTCTGGCGCCCCAGCGAAGCGCGCATGGCGTCGGGCTCCACGCCCTCGCGCAGCACGAACTGCTGGGGCTCGTCCGCCACGCGCACGCGGACCTTGACGGACTTGCCGAACAGCCCGAACAGGCCGGTCTCGACCTCCACGACCTCGTAGGTCATGTCGCGGATGTTGACGCCAAGCTCGGTCGACGCCTTGAGGAGCGCCTCCTCCTCGTCCTTGCCCTCGAAGATCGCCTCTCTCATTCCCGGTACCTCCGATGTCGGAAGCGGGGGGTCACGCCCGCTTCAACGCGAACCTCCGGTTCATCCAGACCTGCTGCGCAATGGACAGCAGCGTGTTCACGAGGATGTAGAAGACGAGCCCGGACGGCAGGAACAGCATGAACCAGGTGAACATGATCGGCATCATCCAGAGCATCATCTTCGCCTGGGCCGGGTCGCCCACGGTCGGGGTCATCTTCTGCTGGACGAACATCAGGACGCCGAGCAGCACCGGCGTCACGTAGTACGGATCCTCGGCGGACAGGTCGGTGATCCAGAGGAACAGCGGCGCGTGGAACAGGTCCACGGAGCCGTAGATGGTCATGTACAGCGCGATCCAGATCGGCATCTGGAGCAGCATGGGCAGGCAGCCGCCGAGCGGGTTGACCTTCTCCCGCTTGTAGAGGTCCATCATGGCCTGCTGCTGCTTGGCCTTGTCGTCCTTGAAGCGCTCCTTCAGCGCGTCGAGCTTCGGCTTCAGGTCCTGCATCTTGCGCATCTGCGCGATGCTCTTCCAGCTCCAGTAGAAGGTCAGGATCTTCACGACGAGCGTGAGCAGCAGGATCGCCACGCCCCAGCTCGGGATGACGTTGTAGACCGCCCGCATGAACCAGAGCATGGGCTTGCAGAGCCACGAGATGTCGAGCCCGAACATGGTCAGGTCGATCGTCTTGCCGATGCCCTGACCGAGCGAGTCGAGGTCCTCGAAGTCCTTCGGGCCGACATAGACCGTGAACTCCATGTCCACGGCCTTGTTCGCGCCCGGCACGGCAACCCCGCGCACGTTCGCATCCCACAGCGCCACGGCCGCGATCGCGCCGCCCTGGTCGGCCGACCCGATGCACTGGAAGGCCGCGTCGGCCGGCGGCATGGCCGCGAGCAGGAAGTAGCGCGAGTTCAGCGCGACCCAGCGCGGCCCGGGCACGTCGATGCCCTGCTCGCCGAAGAGCGTGGCGTGGTCCAGCTTCGTGATCGTGTCGGGCGACCCGCACGCCGCCTGCCAGTTGTCGATGCGCGGACCGAACATGCCGCCGCAGAACCCGGGCGCCTGCGGGAGCGGCTCCCACGCGCTCATCACGAGCCGCACCTTGCCGCGCGCGTCGTCGCGGCCCGAGTTGACCAGGCGGACGGTGGTGCGAAGGCGGTACGTCCCCGGGATCACCTCCCAGGTGCGCTCGATCGCGAGCGTGCTCCGGTCCGTTGCGGGGTCCGGCCACACCATCGTGACCGACGTGGCGGTGTGCGACGTGACCGTGAAGATCGGGTCCTGGCGCAGGACCGCCGAGAACTCCCCGGTGACCACGCCCTGCCCGCCGGACTTCAGAGTGCGCGTGACCGGGGCGACGCCGGACATCCCCTCCATGTAGACCGCGAACGGATGGAACTGCGGGCTCCACGTGGACACGAGGTCGATCGGGCCCTCCGAGAACTTCCCCTGCGGTGGGCGCGGCGCGACGGGCGGCGCCTTGGCCGCGCGGTCGAGCACTATGTCCGTCTCCGCGGCCGTGCGCTGGTACTTCGGGTCGAGCAGCCGGAAGCTCCGTAGCGTGGCGCCCCACGTGGAGACCTCGGCTTCCCACATGCCCGGGCTCGACAGCGGGACCAGGGTCTCCTCCGGGGACGGCGGGACCGGCTGATCCGCGGCGGCGGGCGCCGCGAGCAGCGTCGCGAGCGTCGCGACCAGGAGCGCGGCCGGAACGTGCATGCTTCTCATTCCACCTTCCATTTCACCCC
>VGRB01000192.1 GCA_016875475.1 Deltaproteobacteria bacterium | reverse complement strand
CGAACCGGTCCATGTAAAACGAAGGAACCTGTATCAGGTAGCAGAACACCCCTTCCGGCGGACACATCTCGTCGAAGGCGTTCCCCGGGCAGACCCCGGTCCCGTTGTTGCACCCCATCCAGAACGGTCCGGCGGGCACGAGCTTCATCTCCGGGCAGTCGGGGAGGCACCGCGCGACCAGGCACTCGCCCTTGGAGCACTCCTCGCCCGGCATGCACGACTGGGCCTCGGTCCACTCCGGGCACCCCGGTCCTTCGCCGTCCGCGTCCACGCACTCGCCGCGGTGCGTCTCGTCCACGCACCCCGGCCCGAGCGGCCCGCACGCGCCCGGGCACGGATCGACCTCCTCCGGGGCAACGTCGGTCGGCACGTCGGCGAGGACGTCGGGCCCAACCTCCGCCACGTCGGCTTCCGCTGCGGCATCCGCCGCGACGTCGAGGTCCGGCACGGCCGCGTCCGCATCGGCCGCCGGGGCATCGGGAGGCGCGTCGGCGACGTCGGCGGCGTCCGGCGGCAACGGCGCGTCCGCCGGAACGTCGGCCGGCGCCGGGCTTCGCTCCGAGCCGCACGCCGCCAGGGCGACGATGAACAGGACAGCGACCGCTCGCATCGGACACCCCCAGTCGACTCCCTTCGAATTGTACCCGCGACGTGCGACATCGGCGACCTCCTTGCCGCACGAAATCCCATGGGTTCCGCACGCGTCAGTAACCCGTTAAGGTAGCAGTGTTCCGCTCGGGGGGCATTCCCGAGGCAGAGTTGGCCCGTTGGTCTGGCACGATAATTGTTCTTGACATTGGGCCAGACAGCGGTATCCTCGCTCTCATGAAGACCGACACCAGCCGGCTTCGGCAGCGGCTCGCCCAAGCCAGGGACGAGCAGCACCGGCAGCTCGACCTCCTCCTCGGCGAACACGGGCCGCTCTTTCGCGGCACCTTGGGGACGCGCTCGCGTGTCTGCGGGAAGCCGTCTTGCAGGTGCGCCAAGGGCGAACGCCACGAGTCCAAGTACCTCAGCGCCTCCGACGGTGGCAGCGTCCGTCAGGTGCACGTGCCTGCCCGCGATGAGGTGTCCGTGGCACTCGGCGTCGAGCGCTACAGGCGGTTCAGAGAAGGACGCACGCGCCTTCGCGAACTGGCTGTCCGACAACTCGAACTCGTCGACGCGCTCGGTCAGGCGCTCCTGGCACCGTACCCGACCGACAACCCCCTGCCGCCACCGAAGCGCGGGGGACGAAGAAAGCAGGGGAAAGAGGCGTGAGCGTCTTGACCTCCGTCACCGCCCGCGAGCCGATCTGCGGCGAAGGCAGTGACGACGCTCCGGGGGACCCCAGGTGGGAACTCGGCCCGAGTCGCCTTCGGGCTCTCGTCGCGTATGGCCGCAAGGTCTACCACCTGGACGAGCGTTTCGACGCGATCGCTGACGGCAGACGAGAGCCGGTCACGCCGGCTCCCGCGATCGCGAAGATGATTTACGCCACAGGGCTGCTGCGAATCCGCAGCCTGAACGCCCTTGAACCCAAACTCGACGAGACCACGTTCAAATCCCTGATTGGCGCGCGGTCTCGCGCTGGGCGAGTGTGCTCGGCAGACACCGTGGCCCGCTCGCTCGTAACGATGAAGCACGACCCCGTGCGCCAGGGCTCGATATCGACCATCGCCCAGGCCGAGCGCAACAAGGTCTTCCGCGAGGGATGGCACGGCGCGTTGCGCTACGTGGCCATCGACGGGTGGGAGCCTTTCAGTTCGTACAACCGCTGCTGCGATCACTGCCTGATCCGGCACGTTGCCCGGCGACAATTACACCTGGGCACTGACGACAATTAGACCTAGGGCGAGTTGAGCGCCGCCAAGCGCCTGCTCCCGCGGGTCAAGCACACCTTCCATTGGCTCGACGTCGTGGTGGCGGACTCCCTGTACGCGAACGGCCCATTCCTGACCCTGGTCGACAAGCTGCACATGGGCGCGATCGTCATCGCCAAGAAGGAGAAGGACGAGCCGCTCAGGGAGGCTCTCGACCTCTGGGGGGACACCTCTGCCCACGAGGTCATTGAGGACCACGAAGCGCACGAACGGCTCGAACTGTGGGACTGCCCCGGCGTGGAGACCCTCTCGACGTACAAGGGGCCCATCCGGGTGGTCCGTGCCCGCGTCACCAAGACCAGAGCAGAGAAGCACGAGGAGGAGCCCTCCACCTGCGTCGCGCACGAGGGCTCCTCGGGCTCCAGGACCAAGGCGTTGCGGAAACGGTCACCGCGTCCGTCGCAACGCAGGCTTCGCAAGCGAGACAAGCAGCCGGCCGTACCGCCTCCGACCACCTGGTGCATGCTGGCGACCGGGAAGGCGGCGTCGCTCGCCACCCACCGGGTCGTCCGCATGGGGCGTGGGCGCTGGCACGAGGAACTGACCGGCTTCCACCAGTGGACCAAGAGGTGGCGTTTCGGCCACGTATTCGTCCATCACGGTGCGGCCATCATCAACCTCTTCTGGCTCTTCCTGGCCGCCTACAACCTCCTGACGCTCTTCCTGTACCGCCAGGACCGAAGCTACGGACGCGCCCGAGGCAAGGACGTCACCCGTACGATCAGCCGCTTCGTCGACATCCTGAACGACGACCTCGCGCGCCTCGATGTGGAGATCTGGGGCTTCGCCTGACCTCGGGCCGGCGCCTCCACGCGCACTGGGCTGCGTGGAGGCGCCGGCCCTCTTGCCAAGAGCCAACCTGCCCGCGCGACTTGCCCTGACGGAGGCAGGGCCGACCGACCGCTCCATCACTGGTGCCCTTGGCCTCATCCGTTTGCACGTCACTGATCTACCCTACGGACCCGGCTGCCTTCCGGCGGGCGCCGGCCAAGCCGCCGCCGCGCCCACGTGCGGAACCCATGGCTGGCGCGAGCCCGCGCTTGCGATCGGCGCCGATGCTGCTATCCTTCGCGCGCGATGGCCGGCGACACCGACAGCCTGGTCGCTCCCGACGCCGCGAGCGGCGACCCTGCGGAGCCCCTCCCCGCGTTCGCGGATCTGGGCTTCTCCGAGCCGGTGCTGCGGGCCCTGGCGGAGGCCGGCTACCAGCGTCCGCTCCCGGTGCAGGCCGCGTGCGCGGCCCCCGTGATGGCGGGCAGGGACGTCATCGTCCAGTCGCGCACGGGCAGCGGGAAAACGATCGCGTTCGCGGTCCCGCTGCTGCACCGGCTCGCGTTCGACCGCGCCGTGCCGCAGGTCCTGGTGCTGGCGCCCACGCGCGAGCTGGCGCTCCAGGACCACGGCGAGTTCGAGAAGGCGGGCCGCCACCTGCCGGTCCGGACCGTCGCCATCTACGGCGGCACGGGGTTCGGGCTGCAGCTCGATCGCCTGCGCGAGGGCGTCCACGTCGTCGTCGGCACGCCGGGCCGCGTGCTGGACCACTGGCGCCGCCGGACGCTCGACCTCTCGCAGGTCCGTACGCTCGTCCTCGACGAGGCCGACGAGATGCTGTCGGCCGGCTTCTACGAAGACATCCTGAAGGTCTTCGGGACGTTGAAGTCCCTGGACCAGGTCCTGCTGTTCTCCGCGACGATCCCGCCGAACATCGAGCGGCTGGTCGCGCGCTACATGAAGGATCCCACGCGGGTCGACCTGTCCGGCGGGCAGGTGAACGTCGATCGCATCGAGAACATCGCGTACATGATCGACCCGATCCAGCCCCGGCTGCGGTCGCTCCTGTCCGTGCTGGAGGCCGAGGACCCGGGCTGCGCGATCATCTTCTGCAACACCAAGGCGAACACCGAGGTCGTGTCCGCGTACCTGCGCCGCCGCGGCTACCAGGCGGCCATGCTGAACAGCGACCTGTCCCAGGCGGCGCGCGAGGCCGTCATGGGCCGCATGAAGGCGGGGCAGCAGCGGCTGCTCGTCGCGACCGACATCGCGGCGCGCGGCATCGACATCTCGTTCCTGCCGTGCGTCATCAACTACGAGCCGCCGGACGACCCCGAGCTGTACATCCACCGCACCGGGCGCACCGGGCGCGTGGACCGGTCCGGCCGGGCCGTGACGCTGGTGTCCGCGCGCGACGTGCACGTGGTTCGCCGGATGGAGTCGCGCTACGGGGTCACGCTGACGAAGGTCGTCCCGCCCTCGCGCGAGGAGACGCTGACCATGCTTGCCGACCGCAGGATCCGCGAGATCAAGGAGCGCATCGAGGCCGGCGCCGTGATCCCCGAGGAGTTCCGGGCCATTGCCCAGGAGATCCTGACCGACCCCGACGCCGCGAACGTGATCGCGATGCTGCTGGATCGGTACCTCGCGGAGCCGGTCCCGACCGAGGAGCAGGCCCGCCAGAAGTCCCTGCCTCCGCCGACCGAGGAGAGCGGCCGGCGTCCCCGCGGCGGCAACCGCTACCGGGACCCCGCCGATCGCAGCCGTCGACGCGGCGGCCGGCCGAGGCGCTGACCCGGTCGCTGCCCGGAATACCCCCGCCCCGGACCGCTCCGGTTCCCGTTCGGCGTGTTCGTGTCGGGCTCGTTCACTGAAGCTCCCTGTCGGACGCCGGTCTGATGACTGGGACCAGGGAACGGGGTCAGGTCGGAGGACGGGGACGGCGCCGGCAGGCGTCGAGCCGCGCGGCGGAGGTCACAGCGCCTGCCGCAGCACCTCGGTCATCTCCTCGGCAGTCAGCGAGACGGGGTTGCCCTTCATGCTGCTCGCGTTCGCCGCGTCCGCGACCACGCGCGGGAAGTCGGATCGGCCGAGCCCCCACGCCGACAACGTCGGGACGCGCAGTGACTGGCAGAGGTCGTCCGCCCAGGCCACGCCGTCGTCGGCCATCGCGTCCGGCCGGCCGGTCAGGACCCGGCCGATCTCCTCGTACCGGTGCAGGGTCTCCGTTCCCCCTCCCCGCGCCTCGATCGCGCGCAGGTTCGCCTCCATGACGGGGGCCAGCAGGCGCGCGCAGACCGCGCCGTGGGGGGCGCCGCACAGCCCGCCGATCTCGGCCGCGAACCCGTGGACCGCGCCGAGCGAGGCGTTCGCGAGCGCCATGCCGCCGAACAGGCTCGCGAGCGCCATGTCCTCGCGCGCCGCCGCGTCGTCCGGGGCCTCGCACACCCGGCGGAGCGACCGCGCGACGCGGATCATGCCGACGCGGCAGAGCGCGTCCGTCATCGGGTTCGCGCGGATGCCGACGTAGGGCTCCACGAGCTGCGTCAGCGCGTCGAGGCCCGTCCAGGCGGTCGCGTCCGGAGGGAGGCCGAGGGTCAGGTCCGGGTCCACGATCGCGACCATCGGGAGGAGGCGCGGGCTTCGCAGGCTTGCCTTCACGCGATGGTCCGGGGACGACAGGACCGCGTTGCGGGTGACCTCGGAGCCGGTGCCCGCCGTCGTGGGGATCGCCACGAGCGGGAGCGGCGCCACGCGGATCGGGCGGCCCGCGCCGACCACCTCGAGGTAGTCGAGGGGGTCGCCGCCGTTCGTGACCAGGGCCGCGACCGCCTTGCCGGCGTCGATCGCGCTGCCGCCGCCGAAGCCGATCACGACGTCGCAGCCGGCCTCGCGCGCCGCACCTGTAGCGTCCCGCGCGAGCCCGATCGTGGGCTCCCCGGGCACCGCGAACGTGACGTGCCCCACCCCGGCCGCGTCCAGCGCCGCGAGCAGCGGCCCGGCGCGCGCGGGCGACCGGCCCGTCACGACGAACGCGCGCGTCCCGAGGGACGCCGCGATCCTCCCCGCCGAGGTGACGGTGCCGGGCCCGAAGACGACGCGGGTCGCGGTCGCGAACTCGAAGCCCACTCTCACCACTCCTCGTCGCCCGGGAACACCGTCGAGTACCGCACGCCCTGGCGCGGGTCGGCCATCATCGGCTCGACCGCCTCCTTCCATGCCTTGTAGTGCGCGGTCTCCTTGTGGCGGGCGGGCGTGTCCGCGTCGCGGTAGACCTCGACCAGGACGAAGCGGGTGGGGTCGTCGGCCTGCACAATCACGTCGAACCGGGCGATCCCGGGCTCCAGCTCGCTGTTCCAGGCGTTCTCGACCGTGGCCTTCCTGAAGTCGTCCACGCACTCCTGCCTGACGCGGACGTGAACCAGCACGACCAGCATGCGACACCTCCGGGCGCCAACCAGGAACGAGGATGCCAGAGACGGGGGGCGGGTTCAAGCTGTCGCCACGACACGACGAGATGCCCGCTCGGCGAGAACCCGCCGCCTCTCCAGGCGCAAGGGGCACGTGCGGAAGGGCGCGAGCGGGAGCGAAGGGACGACCCGGGCGTTGACGGGCTCGGCTCTACCTTTCGAGCGACTCCGGCGACCGCGCCCCGCTCGTCGGCCGGGGCGGACGTTCCTGCCCGGACTACTGGGCGTCCGGGACCGCGAGGCAGGCGTCCCAGAACTGCTTGCACTCGCCCTTCATCGCGGCCTGGGCGCAGGGGCACCAGTAGTCCTTCCCGCACTCGGGGTTGGCCTTGCATGCCTCCAGGATGCAGGCGCGGAGTCGGCGGACGGCGCAGTCGGCCTCAATCGAGGTCATCGAGTCGCAGTCGAAGCTGCACGTGTCGGGCTGGTTCTCGGACGCGCACCGCGCAGTGCACTGATAGCTCCACACGCAGCCCCGGAACCCCCTGTGGCCGAAGCACAGGTCGGTTTCGTCCTTGCAAGCGCCGCACCGGGCTTCGACCGCGCACACGCCGCATCCGGGGGGCGGGTCATCGAACAGGCAGCCTGGGCATTCGTGGTTCACACATGCCATCATGTTGAACGCGGCCTCGGATCCCGCGGGGCCGTCGTCGAGAAGGCAGTTCTCGTCAACGCACTGAACCCACTCCCGGCCCTCCGTGGCCTCGTCCCAGGTGCAGTGAGCGAGACAGATGAAGTTGCCGCGGCAGGAGCCCTCCGGGGTTTCCACGTAGCAATCGAGGTACGAGTCCTTGCAGGTCGCGTAGAGGCAGATCAGGTCGAGGGTGCCGTCCGCGTTCCAGCATCCCTCCTGGTCCACGCACTCGGCCACGCCCGGGGCCACCCCGGAGACGACGTCGGACAGCCCGGCGGCGCACGCGGTCCGGCAGGCCGCGTCCCCGGGCGCGCAATCGTGAATGCACTGCACGTACCACCAGCACCCGTCCAGGTCGAACGCCGGGACGCCCGTTGGCGGCAGCCCGAACTCGTACGCCGCGTCGGCCGCCGCATCCTCCTTCGGCGCTGAATCGGCCATGGCCGGATCTCCGGCGGGATCTGCGGGCGCTTCCTGGCTCGGATCGGCGGCGAGGTCGGCGTGGTCCTCGTCGACGCCGTCCGGCGTATCCGACCCTGCCGCGTCGTCGGGCCCCGACGCATCCGGGGCCGGCGATGCGTCATCCGCGGCGTCACCGCTCTTGCACCCCCACGCGCACAGCGCCCCCAGGAATACGAAAAGAAGTGCGAGCCGCATTGCGATCCCTCCGGCCAGGACGCCTCACTCCGATGAGCATCTCCCTCGCTGCCAGCCGCGTCATCCCAGGCGGGTGCGTTCGGTGCGTTCGCCCGCGCTACGGGTGTAGGCACGATAGGGCTGCGGCCCGGGGCCCCTGTACGGTCCCGACGACGGATCCGATGGGTCGGGCAGCAGCGTGGCGTCCGTGTCCACGCGCCTGGCTTCGACGCGGAGGACCCGATCCTCGGGCCTCACCGCGAGCCAATTCAGCCGGGCCTGGACGATCTCTCCGTCGTCCTCGGCGCGCACCAGCACCCAGTCCTGGACGACCCTGCTCCCCATCTCGCCCTCCCTCAGCCGACGACCGCCACGATCGTGAACGTCACGTCCCAGGCGCTCCCCGGGAAGTCCACCTGCCAGCGCAACCACGCCATCATCTGCTTGTCCACGGCGAGCGAGGGGTCGCGCTTCAGGTAGAGCCTCTCGCTTGCCGCTGCGGTCCATGACTTGACAGGGGCCGTCGCGGCCCACGGGCCGTCGCGCGTCGGCCCGGTGAGAAGCTTCACGGTCACGCCGGCCGCGATCCGGACGATGTCGACAGCCACTACGGCGGTCTCCTGGTCGCCGACGTAGACGATCGAGTCCGCCGTCGCGTACTTCGTGCCCGGAGTGCCCGCGGCTCCGCTGAGGCTAGTCCAGTCCTGGAGAACAACCTCCCTGCCCATCTCTGCCTCCCTCCTTCGCTCAGGAACGCGCCAACAGCTCCCCGCTGCATGTTGTATACGACCGAAGCATCCGATTCCGGACAAGAGCGGCGCGACCGACCCCATCAGGGAAGGCAGCAGTGCACGCGGCGGTAGGTCGGGTCCCAGCCTGGGCCGCCCGGGACACTGTTGTCGTAGTAGTCCTCCGGCTCGCTGGATTGCGCGCACGTACCTGCGTAGTCGCTGCAGAAGATGCGTGGCCCGAAGAAGGCTTCCGGGATGCCGGTCCGGATCGAGGTCGTCGCAGTCGCCCGGGGGCGCCGGGAACTCGGGGACCGGGGCACAGAGGCAGGCGCACTCGTCCCCGCCCCAGCCGTCCTCGTCCTTGTCCCGGCAGTACTCCTTGCACGCCGTCGCGGCGCCCTCGTCCGTTTCGCCATCGCAGTCGTCGTCCGCTCCGTTGCAGACCTCGGGGGCGGGAACGGCGGCCGGGCAGGTCTCCGCGCAGTTCCGCTCGGCCGTGCACTGCCCTTTCTCGTTCGTGACGTGGCAGATGGTCGTCAGTCCCGCGAAGCGGTCGAGGCACGGGCACCCCGCGCCGCCAGCCGGGACGCACTGCCTTGCGGTGCCGCCTGTCACGGGCACGTCCGTGCAGTCGAAGCCGTCCGGACAGGCGTCCGAGGCCGCACAGTTCGCGCCGCAGAAGCTCCCAGCCGGTCCGAGCGCGATGCAAGCATTGTTGCCCGGCAGCGGCCCGTCGCAGTCGAAATCAGTCTTGCACGGCCGGCAGAGTTGGGTCGGCGCGAGGCAGAACGGGCCTGCGGCGCTCCACGGGACGGGGAGGCAGGCCCAGCCGGTTGGACACCCGGCATCGCACGGACCGGCGCACTCGGCGCCCTCCGGAGTGCCGACGCACACGCCCGACGTGCACTGCGAATCCGATGTGCACCCGCACCCGGGCACGCCTCCGCATTGCGTGTCGGCCTGCTCGGAGCCCTCATCGGCAGTGGAGTCGGTCGGATCGATGGGGGCATCGGGCGGATCGATGCCCGGGTCCCCGGAATGCGGATCCGCGATCCCGGGTTCGCCCGGACCCTCCGGCGAGGCGTCGTCGGGCACGTGCGCGGGATCTCGTGTGCGCCGTCAGCGTCGTCGCCGGCCGTATCGGGCAGTGCGTCGCCCGGTGCAGGAAGGTCGCTGCTGCCAGCATCCGGGTCCGGCGCGTGGTCCTCCGCCGTCGCCGGCCCGGGGGCACCCCCGCCCCCACAGGCTCCGAGGAATATCACGGCGGCGGCACCCGCGAGAGCGACCACGCTCAGGAATCGCGTCGTCTTCCATGCTGTGATTCTCATTGCTTCCCTCCTTCGATACCGGACTGATCGTCCCAGTCATGACTGGATCGCTGGTCGGAATGCTGGAACTGGGCTACCATCGGGACAGACCGGAAGCGGGGGCGCATCGTGGCACGAAGACCCGATGGTCGCGAACGTACTGCCTGGGAATGCGCCAGGATGGCAGCACTTCGGCACCTTGCCACGCGGTTCCGCGGCGTACCCGAGGCCACTCTGGAGGACGCTGTGTCGGCCGCCACCGTCCAACTGCTGAGCAGGCCCCCGCCGGACCACGTCGACCTCGCGCCGGGACTCGTGACCGCATGCGACAGCAGGCTGCGCGACGCTCTGAAGCACGAGCACCTCGTGCGGAGGAAGCACGAGGAACTGCCGCCCCGATCCCCCTCCCTCCCAATCGGATCCCCTGACGACGGCAGCGCCGCCGACCCGATCCATACGGTTGCCAAGCTCGAGCTGATGCGGCACGCGCGTCGGATCGTCGAGACGGATCCGAGGATCCCGGGTGCGAGCCGGGCGACCCTCCTCGCGCTGCTCGATTCGCGGACGTACGCCGACATCGCCGGCGAACGATCCCTGATGCCGGAGTGCGTGCGGAAGCAGGCCGAGCGGGGCGCCGCAGCCCTGCTAGGCATCCTCGACCTGCAGGAAGGCCGTTTT
>VGRB01000191.1 GCA_016875475.1 Deltaproteobacteria bacterium | reverse complement strand
CTCCGGTCGTGCACAACACCGTGGTCGCCAACGGCTTCGGCGAGCCCCTGGCGTCGGGCGGGGCGGGCATCACGATCGCGACGTACGCCGCCGAGACGGTCCGCAACAACGTCGTGGTGTCGAACCAGGCCGGCATCAACGTGCTGGACGCCGCGGGCACGCACGACCACAACCTCGTGTGGGGGAACGGCACCAACTACGCCGGCGCGGCGACGTCGGCGGTCGGCGACCTGCCCCTGGACCCGCTGTTCGCGAACCCCGGGTACGACGACTTCCGCCTGAAGCCCGGGTCGCCCGCCATCGACGCGGGCGTCGAGGGCCTGGCCGCGGACGACTTCGACGGCATCGCCCGCCCCAAGGGCGCGGCGCCGGACCTCGGCGCGCACGAGCTGGACGCGGCGCCCGCCGCGACGCGGGTCGTGATCAGCGAGGTCATGGCGAACCCGGTGGACGAGAAGCGGGGGGAGTTCGTCGAGGTCTTCAACGCGGGCGACGCACCCGTGGACCTCGCCGGGGCCGTGATCAGCGACGGCGACGCGCTCGACGTCCTCGTCGCCTTCGGAGGGGGCACGACCGTCGTGGCGCCCGGCGCCTACGCGGTGATCGCGGACCCGGACTACCTCGGCGGCTACGGCGTGCCCGAGGGGGTCACCGTCGTGGCGACCGTCAACTCCATGATCGGCAACGGCCTCGCGACCACGGACGCGCTGACCCTGTACGCGTCCGGCGGCGTGACGCCCCTGGCGACGTACCTCCACCCCTTCGACCCCGGCAACGGCGTGTCCGCCGAGCGCGTGGACCTCGAGGGCTCGGACGTGCCGACCAACTGGCGCGCCTCTCCGTGCATGCAGTCCGCCGGGCGGCCCAACTGCGCTCCGGTCACGCTCGCGGGGGGCCTCGTCGTCAGCGAGGTGATGGCCAACCCGCTCGACGAGGGGACCGGGGAGTTCGTCGAGCTGTACAACGGCCTGGACGACCCCGTGGACGTGGCGGGGATGAAGCTCGCGGACGGCCAGCAGGCGGACCCGATCGTCGGATGGCAGGGCGGCTCGACCGTGGTCCCGCCGCGCAGCTACGCGGTCGTGCTCGACCCGGACTGGCCGGCCGAACAGCTCTTCCGCATCGACCCGAACGCCCTCCTGCTGACGGTCGGCGACGGCGCGATCGGAAGCGGGCTCGGCGCGAGCGAGGCCGTGACCCTGCTGTCGGCCGCGGGCGAGGCCGTCTCGTCGTACTCGCGCACCCTGATGGCGTCGAACGGCCGGTCCGTCGAGAAGGTCTCGCTGTCGCTCGGCGACATCGTGGGCAACTGGGCCCAGTCGTCGTGCGACGACGGGTCGTCGCCGGGCCGGCTGAACTGCGTGTCGGCCGCGACCGCGGGCCCCCGCAAGCCGCTCGTGCTGACCGAGGTCATGGCGAACCCGGCCGACGAGGACGTCGGCGAGTTCGTCGAGATCCACAACCGGGGGGTCGATCCGGTGGACGTCGCCGGCCTGCTCGTCACCGACGGCGACGCGACGGACGTGATCCAGGGATGGGGCGGCGGCCCGGCCGTGATCCCGTCGGGGGGGTACGGCGTGGTGCTGGACGCCGAGTACGCGGCCGGACTCTACGACATCCCGGCTTCGGCGGTGCTGCTGACCACCGCGGACACCACGATCGGCAGCGGGCTCGCGATCGACGACGCCCTGCGGCTGATCGAGGCGAACGGCGTGGAGATCATCGACACCTTCCGCTTCCCGTTCAACCCGGGGAACGGCATCTCCGCCGAGCGCATCGACGTCCGCGCCTTCGACTCGCCCGCGAACTGGACCGCCTCGACGTGCGCCTCGGGGTCGTCGCCCGGGGCCGACAACTGCGCTGCGTCGCCCGCGGGGCTGCCCAAGCGACTGCGGCTGACCGAGATCATGGCGAACCAGGCCGGGAACGAGAGCGGCGGCGCCGGCGAGTTCGTCGAGCTGTTCAACGCCGGGGACCTGACGGTCGACCTCGCGGGCATGCACCTCGAGATCGGCCCGGTGGGCGGCACGGTGGCGCGGGACCTGCTCGGCGCGTGGTCGGGCGGCTCGACGGTGCTGGTCCCGGGTGCGTACGCGGTCGTGCTCGACCCGCAGTACGACGGACGGTACTCGTTCCCCGCCGGGACCGTGCTCGTCACGATCCCGGACGCGAGCTTCGGCGCCGGCGGCATCGCGACGACCCACGGGGTCGCGGTCTATGACGCGGACGGCATCACCCTCCTGGACCGGTTCGCGTTCCCGTCCGACCCCGGCGACGGCGTCTCCCTGTTCCGCGTCAACCTGAACGCGGTCGATTCCGCCGGGAACTGGTCGGCCACGCCCTGCGACGCCACGCCCGGCACGGCGTCGTGCCCCGACGGCGGCGACGTGGCGACGTACGCGTCCTTCTGGGTGGACCGCGACGGGAGCGAGGCCGGCCACTTCTGGCACCAGGCCATCGGGTGGCCGGAATGGGCGCGGGACGACTGCGAGCTGCTGATCGTGTGCACCGGCGCGCTCGGCACGTACGACTACCGCGACAACTTCCCCGCGCCGGCCGCGTTCATCTTCGAGAACCCGTACCCCAAGCATTCCGTGGTGTTCGTCGAGCGCTCGGGCCCGACCGACAGGTGCAGCGTCGACGGCAACCCGTGCCCGAACCCGGCCGTGTCGGTCGGCCCCGGCAAGACCGCCGTCGTGCCCGCGTCGGGGCTCGGCTGGTACTACGCCCAGACCACCGGACCGTCGCTCAACACCCTCGACTGGTTCGGGGGGGACGCGGACAAGTACTGGGCCCTGCCGCCGGACGGCACCCTCCCGCCGTTCACCGTCGAGGTGACCGCGGCGCCCTGACCGCCCCCAAGCCCGCCCGAACACCGCTGTCGCGACAAGGTTCTTCCCAAGGAAGCCTCCCCGGGTGGCGCGCGCGGCCCAACAGTGGGGGAGACCCACCCTTGCGGAGGTGCCGATGCGTTCCTCGATCCCGATCCTCGCGGCCGCCGCCGTCGTCGCGGCCGCCGCTCCGCTGGCCCCTCGCGCCGCACGTGCGACGCCGTCGACCGCCTTCTGGACGCCGGCGACCGCGTACCTCCAGCCGTTCGCGGTCCCCCACGTCACCTACGACACGTACTTCGGAGAGGACGGCGCCTACGGGATCGACACCGGCCTGACCATGGGCCTGATCCCGCTCGACGTGTTCCAGCTCGAGTTCGGACTCGACTTCTTCTACCCGAACGACACGAAGGCCGCGGTCCAGATCAACGGGAAGCTCGGCATCCCGGACGGGGCGTTCGGGCGATGGTCGCCCGGCATCACGACCGGCGTCTGGGGGATCGGGTTCGAGGAGGGCGTGTCCGACTATCACGTCTGGCACGCCGAGGTCGGGAAGTCGTTCGTGATCAACGGGATCCCGCTCGGCACGCTGGCCGCGGGCGCATACTGGGGGCTCGGCTCCGACGCGGTCTGGGCCGGCAGCGACGGCACCGTGCGCCGCGTCGGGTTCATCGGGTCCTACACCAGCCCGGACATCCCCATCGGACTGACCGGACTCGAGAAGATCAGCTTCGTCGGGGACGTACAGACCGGCAGGAACGCGGTGGGCGGCGGCGGCGCCGGCATCGGGGTGTTCTTCACGCCGATCGTGTCCGTTCTGACCGGCCCGGTCTTCTTCTTCGACCGCGACAAGCAGCCCGGCGGGTCGCTGTTCCTGTGGAGCGTGCAGCTCGACGTGGACCTGGACTTCCGATCGCGGCCCGCGCCCGCGCCCGTGGCCCGGACCGGGGTGAGGTAGGCCTACGCCCGCTCGCCCGGACTCGAGTGCGGCCTCGTCGCGTCGGCCTGCTTCGAGGTCAGCTCGAACATGCGGTCGATGGCGCGGCGGGCCCGCACGGCGACGTCGGCGGGCACGTCCACGACCTGCTCGGGCGTCGGCGCCTCGAGCGCCTGCAGGACCGCGCGCATCTCCAGCCGCTTCATGTGCGGGCAGAGCGAGCACGTCCCGATGAACTCGCGGTCCGGGAACTCGACCCGCAGCCGGTCGGACAGGCCGCACTCGGTCACCAGCATGAAGCGCTTCGCGTCGCTGTTGCGCACGTAGCGGATCATGTCGCCCGTCCCGCCCGCGAGGTCGGCTTGCGCCACGACCTCGGGCGACGACTCGGTGTGGACCAGCATCTTCGCGTCCGGGTGCGCCTCGCGCCACGCGCGCGCCGTGTCGCCACGGAACGTCTCGTGCACGATGCAGCGGCCGTCGTACGCCACGATCCGCTTGCGCGTCAGAGGCTTCAGGTTCTCGGCCATGAAGCGGTCGGGCAGGAACACGACCTCGTCCTGGGGCACGCCCTCGACGACCGCCAGCGTTGTGGCCGACGTGCAGACCGCGTCGCACTCCGCCTTGACGTCGGCACTCGTGTTCACGTAGCAGACGAAGCCCGCGTCCGGGTGCTCCGAGCGGAGCCGCCGGACGTCCGCGCCCGTGATCGACTCGGACAGCGAACAGCCCGCGTCCGGGACCGGGTGCAGGACGGTCTTCCGCGGCGACAGGACCTTGGCCGTCTCCGCCATGAACCGCACGCCGCAGAACACGATGACGTCCGCGGGCGTGTCGCGCGCCACCTCGGACAGCCCGAGCGAGTCGCCGCGGTGGTCCGCGATCCCGAACTGGATGTCCGGCGTCTGGTAGCTGTGCGCGAGGATGACCGCGTTCTTCTCGGCCGCCAGCGTGCGGATCCGCAGCGTCAGCGGGGCCAGCAGGGTGCACTCCGCCCGGGTCCATCCGACGTGGGTCAGCTTGTCGAGCAGCCGCGCCGCCTCGGCGTTCACGGCTTCCCGCGAGGCCCCGAACATGGCGGTAATCTAGGGCCGAAACGATCCCGCGTCAAAGGGTTCGAGTCGGTTCGGCTTGACGGAATCCTCACCCGTGCGCATCCGGATCGACGTGTGGCGCGCTCTCCTCAGGACGGACCCGTCGGCCGGTCCCGCGATCGTCCGGCTCGCGCTCGGCGCGATCATGCTCGCCCACGGCGCCGGCAAGCTCGTCGAGATCCCGGGGTTCCCCGGCCAGGGGTTCACGGGGACCGCCGCCGCGTTCCAGGGCATGGGCGCGCCCGCGCCGCTCGCCTTCCTCGGCGTGCTGAACGAGGCGCTCGCGGGAGTCCTGCTGATCCCCGGGCTCGCGACGCGCTTCGCCGGCCTGGTCGTCATGGGCCAGATGGCCGCGGCCGGGATGCTGTCCGGCCACCTCGCCGGCGGGTTCTTCCTCCCCGCCGGGTTCGAGTTCGAGCTGGCCCTGTTCGCCATGGGCGCGTCGCTGCTGGTCACCGGGGGCGGCCGCTGGTCCCTCGATCGCCTGCTGGCGCGCCAGCGTCCCGTCCGTGCCCTACAATAGTCCGCGAAGGAGGTGTCCGATGAAGGTCCGCATCACCTACTGCGTCGTCTGAAACTACGAGCCGAGGGCCGCCGGTCTGGCGGCCGAGATCCGGTCCGATTTCCCTGACGTGCAGATCGAGTTGCAGAAGGGCCACGGCGGCGTGCTGGACGTGGAGGTCGACGGCCGCCGCGTCTTCTCGAAGCACGAATCCGGCCGCTGGCCCGAGCCGGGTGAGTTGGGCAAGCTGATCCGCGGGTGATCATGGAGTCCATCGAGGTCTTCCGATCGTTCGGGGGGATGCCGGACCGCGACCTCGCGTTCGAGGAGGTCCAGATCGCCCGCGCCCGCGGCGGCGCGCCGTCGATCTCCCTGTACTCGTGGGGCCGCCCGGTCCTCGTCCTGGGCTATGGCCAGGACCCGGCCTCGGTCGATCTCGCGGCCTGCCGCGCCCTCGGCGTCCCGGTCCGCCGCCGCGTCACCGGCGGCACCGGCGTGCTCCACACGGGCGACCTGGCCGTCTCGCTCGCCCTGCCCGCCGACCACGCCTGGGCGCGCGGGATCCGCGGCCTGTACGGCCGCTTCGTCGATTCGATCGCGGCGTCGCTGCACGGACTCGGCGCACGCGTCGAGAAGCCCGCCGATCTGCCCGCGGGCCGCCCGGTCCGATCCCCGATCTGCTTCGAGGCGCTCGACCGCGAGACCCTGCTCGTCGGCGGCCGCAAGGCGGTCGGGTGCGCCCAGGCCCGCCGGTCCGGGGCCGTGCTCGTCCACGCCGTCCTCCTGCTGGGTCTGGACGCGGACCTCCAGGCGCGCGTCTACGGCGTGACCCCGGACCGCATCCGCGCCGCGCTCGCGCCGGTGCCCGTGCCCGACTCGTGCCGGCCGCTGCTGCCGGACGCGCTGACCGACGCGATCACCTTCGCGATCGGCCTGCGCCCGGAGCCCGCCGTCCCCCCTCCCCTGCCGCCCGACCTCGCGGGCCGCTACGCCGACCCCCGCTGGGCCCCTGCATGAGCGTGCTACACTCCGGCGGGCTCCCCGGAGGCTTCGCCCGATGCACCGCCCCGCCGTGCTGCTGCTGTTCGCCGGGCTGGCCTGCTCCGACCCGGGCCCGGTCGCGGTCGGCGACATGGTCCCGTTCGCGCGCCTCGTCGCGAGCGCCACGCGCGTGCCCGACGGCTCGTTCTGGCCGCGCGAGACCGAGGACGCGATCGCGACCGTCCGCGACGACTTCCCGGAGACCGGCTGGAAGGTGCCCGTCGGCGCGCCGGCGCACGTCGAGATCGACCTCGCCCCGTGGCTCGGCCGCACGGTCGCGCTGGACCGCGTCGAGGTCGCGTTCACGGGCGGCACGCCCGCGGTCTCGGCCGAGCTTTCGGACGGGTGCGGGTCCCGCCCGACGGCGACGCTAGCCTGGCCCGATCCCGCGGCGCCCCTCGCCCTCGACGGCCGCAACGCCGGCTGCGTCCGGCTGACCGTCACCTCGCCCCAGCCGGTCGCGATGACCGCGCTCCGCCTCTTCAACGCGGGTCCGATCGAGTGGCCGGCGGTCGCGCTCGGGTCCGTGCCCGTTGCCGCGGCGAAGCACCCGGGGTCCGGCGTGATCGAGGGGTTCTACGGCCGCCCGTGGTCCTGGCGCGAGCGGCAGAAGACGATGATGGCGCTCGCGGTCCACGGGATGGACTTCTACCTGTATGCGCCGAAGGACGACCCGCTGCACCGGCACGATTGGCGCAAGCCGTACCCGGCCGAGGCCATGGACGCGTTCCGGGGCCTCACGTCCTTCGGCGCCGCGCTCGGCGTTCGATTCGTGTTCGGGATCTCTCCGTTCATCGACTTCGACTTCGACGACCCCGCGGACTTCGAGGCGCTCCGCGCGAAGGTGCTCGCGTTTGCCGGCGCCGGCGTGACCGGCTTCGCGGTCCTCGCGGACGACATCGAGATGGAGGCGGACGTCCAGGCCGATGGCGCCCTGGCCAAAAAGCACGTCGGCGTGACGAACCGCCTGCTCGCCGCGGTCCGGGCCGTCGATCCCGAGGCCGCGTTCTGGTTCTGCCCGACCCTCTACAGCGACGATCGCGTCGCGGACTGGCCGAAGGGCGCCGAGTACCTCGCAGGGGTCGCGGCCCTGGATCCGTCGATCCGCGTGCTCTGGACCGGGACCGACACCTCGTCCGCGACGCTGGCCGGGCCCGACATGGACGGCTTCCGCGCCGCGGTCGGCCGCAAGCCCACGATCTGGGACAACTTCTGGGCGAACGACGGGGGGGATCAGTTCCTCGGCCGCATCCTCGGCGCCGCGTACTCCGGCCGCGCGCCCGACCTCGCCGCGGCCACGGACGGCATCGCGCAGAATCCCTCGATCCAGGGCTCCCTGTCGCGCGTCACGCTCGGCACGTTCGGCCGCTGGGCCGAGGACCCGGCCACTGCCGCGCGCGACGCACAGGTGGCCCGCGCGCTGGAGGTCGAAGAGGCGTACTGCGCGGGCGCGACGAGGTCCGCGGCGCGCGACGCCGACACGATCCGGCTGATCCTCGAGGTCTTCGACGGCCACGCGAAGCAGGACCCTGCCTATGCCGCCATGGACGCCGCCACGGGAGCGTTCCTGGACGCGCTCGGCGCCGGCGCCACGGTCCCCGCGACCGAGGCCGCGACGCTCGCCCGCATCTTCGCGCGCCTCGCGGCCGTGCACTCGGAGGTCCGCCACTCCGGCCTCGACCCCGACCTCGTGGACGACGTCTGGTTCCCGCTCGACAAGGCGCGGCTCCACGGCCTCGCCGGCCTGTGGCTCCTCGCGGCCGCGGGCGAGCGCCTGGCCGGCCGGGACGGCGCCGCCGCGATCGCGAAGGCGGACGAGGCGGACGCACTCGCCAGGGCCAACCGCTTCTATCTGAGCCCGCTCGGCCCGGCCCTGCGGCCCCCGGTCGAGGCCCTCACCGCCGCGGACCGCGGCTTCGTCGCCCCCGCCGCTGGCGACCCGGATCCGGCGGGCTGTCGCGCGGGCGCGGCGCTGTCCTGGAATCCGTTCGGCCCAGGCACCATCGTGTCGGTGTACGGGTTGCCCGGCGCGGCCGTGGACGGAGCGGCGGTGAATTGGACGCCGCCGCACGCAGGCCGCTTCGAAGCAGTGGCGGTCGGCGCCGGCGCCGCGGGCTGGGCGTTCCGGATCGCCGTGATCGCGTGCGGCTCATAGTCATGGACGACCAGGACGAGGTCCTGATCCCGCTGTCGCTGCTGGTGGACCGGCTCGGGTCCGACCGCCGCCGGAACGAGTCGTTCGTTCGCGACCTGTCCGCGTGGCTCTCGGAACGCGCCGACCGGATCTCCCTGGACGCGATCGAGCTGCTCGGGCTCGTGGACGTCGTCCTCACCTTCCGCATGAAGGACGAGGTCACGCTGGTCGCGACCGGCCGGAGGCCCGACGTGCCCGGCGAGGTCACGGTCCGCTTCCGCGAGGACGACTTCCCGCACCTCTGGGTCGCCGCGCACCGGGACTCGCACGGGAACCCCTACCGCATCTGCACGCTCGACCACTCGGTCGAGGGCCGCCGCGTCGTCGTGGTCCGGGCGGCGGACGGCGTGCCCGCCGACGCGCTCGGCACCGCGATCGTCGATGCCACGCTCGACGGGGACCGGAAGGTCCGAGTACAACTCGACGACCGCGCCGAGCCGGTCAACCTGCCGCCGGAGGCCGTGAGGTTCGTGGACGAGGCATGACGCGCGTCACGATGCCGCCATGACGCGCGTCAAAGCGGAGCGACGTCGAGGCCGCCGGCGCGGAGGGCGCGCATCCCTTCGACCGCGGCGAGCGCGCCCTCCAGCGTGGTCATGCACGCGACGCCGGCCTTGAGCGCGGCCATGCGGATCGCGGCCGCGTCGGTGCGGCCCTTACCCCCCCGGGGGGTGTTCAGCACGAGCCCGATCTGGTTCCGCGCGAGCAGGGCGATCGCGTCGCCGCCTCCCTGCCGGCCCTCGCCGAGCTTGTCCAGCACGCGCGCGTCCACGCCGTGCGCGGCCAGGAACGAGGCGGTCCCGGACGTCGCGTGCACGGTCAGCCCCGACTCGCCGACCGCGCGCGCCAGGGCCGCGGCCTGGGGCTTCGCCTTGTCGCGATCGTTCAGGCTGACGAACACCGCGTCCGTCTCGTCGAGCCGGCACCCGGTCGCGCGGATCGCCTTCGCGAGCGCGTGGCCGAACGTCGGCCCGGATCCGAGGACCTCGCCCGTGGAGCGCATCTCCGGCCCGAGCACCGGGTCCACGCCGAACCGCGCGAACGGGAACACCGGCGCCTTGACCCACACGCGACCACGCGGGTCGGGCTCGGGGGGGCGGACCTCGGCGAGCGTCCGGCCCGCCATCAGGCGCGCGGCAAGGCGGGCCCACGGCGCGCCGGCGGCCTTGTGCAGGAACGGCACGGTCCGGCTCGCGCGCGGGTTCGCCTCCAGCAGGTAGAGCGTGCCGTCCGCCACCGCGAACTGGAGGTTCAGCAGGCCCACGGCCCGGGTCGCAGCCGCCACTCCCCGGGCGACCGCGAGCATCTCGTCGCGGAGCGCGGGGGCGAGGGTCTGCGCCGGGAAGACCTGCATGGAGTCGCCGGAATGGATCCCGGCCGGCTCCACGTGCTCCAGGAGCCCGCACGGGTGCACGTCGCGGCCGTCGCAGAGCACGTCGAGGTCGACCTCCACGGCGTCCTCGAGGAAGCGGTCCAGCAGCAGCGGGTGCTCG
>VGRB01000190.1 GCA_016875475.1 Deltaproteobacteria bacterium | reverse complement strand
AGGCCGACCATCCCCGCCTTCTTCGCCTCGGCGATGAAACGCGCGTCCATCTCCTCGCTCGCGAGGTGGAAGTCGACGTTCATCACCGAGCGGTGGGCGACCGTCGTCACCCACGGCTGGTAGAAGCCCGCGTGCCTGTCGATGCAGCCGTACAGCATCTCGCCCTTGGCGCGGTTCGCCTTCTCGATCGCCGCGAGCCCGCCGAGCGACTTGTTGTACGCGAGGACGTTCCGCAGGATGTAGATCGACCACGTCGGGGGGGTGTTGTACAGGCTGTTGGCGTCCGCGTGCGTCGTGTACTTCAGCATGGCGGGCAGCGCGGGGTTGCACTGCGCCAGCATGTCGTCGCGGATGACGACGACCACCAGCCCGGACGGGCCGAGGTTCTTCTGCGCGCCCGCGTAGATCAGGCCGAACGGCTTCACGTCGAACGGACGCCACATCAGGTCCGACGACATGTCGCAGGCCAGCGGGACGTTCCCGGCCGCGGGGAACTCGTGGAACTGCGTGCCCTCGACCGTGTTGTTGGACGTGAAGTGCAGGTACGCCGCGTCCGGGCTGACCTTGATCTCGTCCGGGAACGGGAGCCGCTTGTACTTGTCTGCGGCCGTGCTCGCGATGACCTTGACCGAGTCCTTCGCCCAGGCCGCCGCCTCCCTGGCCGCGCGCTTCGCCCACGTGCCGGTGTCGATGTACTCGGCCTTGCGTCCGCCCCACACGAAGTTCATCGGGATCGTGCAGAACTGCAGGTTCCCGCCGCCCTGGAGGAGCAGGATCTTGTAGTTGTCCGGGACGTCCAGCAGCTCCTTCGTGAGCGCGATCGCCTCGTCGTGCACCGCCTCGTAGTCCTTCGACCGGTGCGAGATCTCCATCACGGACATCCCCGTGCCCGCGAAGTCGAGCATCTCGTCGCGCGCCCGCTCGAGCGGAGCGGGCGGCAAAGCCGCGGGGCCCGCGTAGAAGTTGATGACCTTCTTGCCCATCGAGGATCCCTCCTTTCTGCCGGCCCGTACCCGAGCCGTCCCGGCCTACTTCCAGTCCCCCAGGATCTGCACCACCTCGTCGCCGATGCGGCCGAGGTTCTCCCTGCTCGACGCGCCGATGTGCGGCGTCATCAGGACGTTCGGCGCGGTCAGCAGCGGGCAGGACGGGTCCGGGGGGTCGCTGTACCACACGTCCGTCGCGTACGCCGCCACCTTGCCCGACCTCAGCGCCTCCGCGAGGTCCTCCTCGACCACGACCTTGCCGCGTCCGGTGTTCACGATCACCACGCCCTGCTTCATCGCGTCGAAGCGTGCCTTGTTCAGCATCCCCTTCGTCTCGTCCGTCAGCGGCGTGTGGATCGACAGGTAGTCCGCGGCAGCGAGGACCTCGTCGAGCGGCTTCATCTCGACCAGCGGGTGGGACGCGACGAACGGGTCGTGGCCGATCACCCTCATCCCGAAGGCCGCGGCGCGCTTCGCCACCTCGGACCCGATCAGGCCCACGCCGAGGATGCCGAGCGTCTTCCTGAACAGCTCGGTCCGCTTGATCTCGCTCTTGAGGAACCGCCCTTCCTTCATGGCGTTGTGGGCCTCGACGAGGCGGTTCGGGACCGCGATCATCAGGGCCATCGCCAGCTCGGCGACCGCGACGGACGACGCCTTCGGCGTGTTCACGACCTTGATCCCGCGCTCCTTGCACGCCGGCTTGTCGATGTTGTCCGTGCCGACGCCCCCGCGGATCACGAGCTTCAGCGCGGGCGCGGAAGCGAGCAGGTCCGCCGTCACCTTCGTCTTGGACCGCACCAGCAGCACGTCGGCCTCGGCGAGCCGCCCCACGTCGTCGAACACCTCGCCGAACCCGGCGAGCCTCCCGGGGAGCGCCTTGTCGAACGCGTCCGCGATCAGGATCTTCATGTCTCCTCCTTCGTGTCCACGAAACGGCTGACCGTAGCCGGTCCCGCGTCATTCGTCCAGCAGCCGGACCACCAGCCCGCTTCGCAGCTTGGGTTCGAACCACGTCGATTTCGGCGGCATCACGTGGCCCGCGTCCGCGACCGCGAGGAGCTGGTCGAGCGACGTCGGGAACATCGAGAACGCGACCGCCCACCCGGCGGCGCACCGCTTCTCGAGCGCCGTGGTCCCGCGGATCCCGCCGACGAAGTCGATCCGCTTGTCCGTGCGCGGGTCCGCGATGCCCAGGATCGGCCCGAGCAGGTTGTCCTGCAGGATCGAGACGTCCAGCCCGGCGACCGGGTCGTGCTCCGGGTACGTGCCCGGCCGCGCGGCGAGCCGCCACCACTTCCCCTGGAAGAACATCCCGAACGTCGTCGGGTCGTGGGGACGCGGACCGGTCGCCTGGGAAACGTCGAAGCGCTCGCGCACCCGGTCGAGGAACGCGCCCTCCGTCAGCCCGTTCAGGTCCCTGACCACGCGGTTGTAGTCGAGGATGCGGAGCTGGTCCGACGGGAAGACCACGGCCATGAACGACTCGTACGGCTCGTCGCCGCGCGGCGACGTCGTCTTCGCCCGCGCCGCGACACCGTGGCGAACCGCGGCGGCGGTCCGGTGGTGGCCGTCCGCGACGTAGAGCGCCGGCACCGTTGCGAACAGCGCGACCAGCGTCGCGACCTCGGCCGGGTCGGACACGACCCACACCTTGTGGCCGATCCCGTCGTCGCAGACCACGTCGCACGCGGGGGCGCGGCTCCGCACGCGGTCCACCAGCGCGTCGATGTCCGCGACCGGCCGGTACGTCAGGAACACCGGCTCCGCGTTCGCGTCGCACTCGGTCACGTGGCGGGTGCGGTCGTCCTCCTTGTCCTTCCGCGTGTGCTCGTGGCGCTTGATCAGCCCCTGCTCGTACTCGCGCACGCTGCACGCGGCCACGACGCCCGACTGCGCGTGCGGGCCCATGCGCTGCTGATAGACGTACATGCAGGCAGTCGCGTCCCGGACCAGCACACCGTCCGAGATGAGTCTCCGCAGGTTCTCGCAGCCCTTGCGATAGACGCGGTCGTCGTAGTGATCGATGGCCGGATCGAGGTCGATCTCGGGCTTGCCCACGTGCAGGAACGACAGCGGCCTGCCGGCCGCGAGGATCCGCGCCTCGTCCGTGCTGATGACGTCGTAGGGGGGGGCGGCGACCTCGCCGGCCACGTCGGGCCGCGGCCGGAAGCCACGGAACGGTCGAATCGCGGACATGCGTCACCTCTTGGGACCCGCACGGGACCCGCACGCGGGCGCAAGGTTATCTCCCCCTCGGGTTTCGGGTCAATGCGGTGTCGTGACGGCGTGTTGACGAAAGGCAGAGGTCACGGGCAGCACTGGGGCGGAGGGCTCTCGCCGTAGTCGCAGTCGCAGCAGGAGTACTTCGGGTCGCTGCAGATGTCGCAGCACTCCTTCCGGACCTCCTCCGGCAGGATCCCGTACTCGCAGGTGCAGCAGACCTTCTCGCACGCGACCGCGTCGGCGGAGGCGTCCGCGGGCTGCACCGCGTCCGGCGCAGCGGCGTCCGGGACCGGCTCGGCGGGGGGCACGCAGCACGCCTGCCACACCTCCTCGGGGATGATCCCGTAGTCGCACATGCAGCAGACCTGCTCGCAGTCGATCGCGTCCGTGCCCGGGTCGGGCGGCGCCGCGTCGGGCGTACCCGGATCGGGCTCGACGGCGTCCGGCACCGCCGCGTCGGGCGCGGGATCGGCCGGGGGCTCGGCGCAGCACTCCTTCCAGACCTCCTCCGGGATGATCCCGTACTCGCACTCGCAGCAGACCTTGGAGCAGTCGATCGCGTCGGCGCCCGGGTCGGGCTTGGCGACGTCGGGCGCACCGGGGTCGGGTTTCGCGACGTCGGGCGCGCCCGGGTCCGGCGGCGCGTCGGCCTGGACGAGGCCGTCGGGGCCGCACCCGTCGAGTTTGCACGTCACGAACACGTCCTCGCCCGCGGGCGGCACGTCCGCGGCCTGTGCGACGTCCGCGACGTCGTCCTCGGCCTTCGGCAGGTCGCACCCGCCGAGCGTCATCGCGAACGCGGCCGACGCCGCCGCGGCGCCCCGCGCGATCGCCGTGCGCAGGCCCGGGCTCGCGTCCATGGCCGACACGCGCGTGAAGCAGTAGGGATCCTCGCCGAGCCGCCCGGTCGCGGCCGCGGCCACGCACCGCGCGCCGCCCCGGCAGGCAGCCGCCTTCGAGCAGCGCCGGCAGCCCCCGGTCAGGCTGTCCGGGTCGAACTCGCGGTTGTACGCGAACGCGCCCGCGCGGAACCACAACTCCGCGAGCGACTGCTCGCGCACCGTGCCCTCGCGGAACGGGTCGGGACCGTCGTCCTCGCGCGCCTGGAGCGACAGGCAGCCCTTCACGCCGCCGTCGCTCTCGATCCCGATCGCCTGCATGCCCGCCTGGCAGCCCTGCCACGACTCGGCACGGCCGCCGCGCCAGCCGCGGCCCCGCATCGCGAGGTCGTGCGGGCCGTAGTAGCCGATCGAGTCGCCGACCGACACCCGGATGCCCCTGAGCCGGGACAGCCGGGCGACCTCCGGGACGAGCCGCAGAACGTCCCGCGGGCGGATGACCAGGTCGCCGCGATCCTTGAGCGATCCCATGGGCTTGCCGAGCTGCAGGCGCCACGTTGCCGCGCCCGCCTCGACCGCGACCGCGCGGACCTCGTCGAGGATGTCGAGGTTCAGGCGGTTCACGTGGGTCAGCACGGACACGCTCATCCCCGCGGCCCGCAGGTGCGCGATGCCGGCCATTGCCCGCCGGAACGCGCCCGCGCCGCGCACGCCGTCGTGGACCGCCTCCGGGCCGTCGATGCTGACGCCCACGTTGCACATGCCCGCGTCCATCGCGCGCCGCGCAACGTCCCGGGTCACGAGCGTGCCGTTCGTCACGAGGTTGACGAACATGCCCCGGTCCGCGGCCGCGCGCGCGACCACGTCCCAGTCGCGCCGCAGCAGCGGCTCGCCGCCGGACAGGGTGACGAGGTCGCACCCGAGCGCGGCGAGCTGGTCGAGCACGTCCAGGCACTCGGCCGTGTCCATCTCGCGGGCGCGGGGCCGCCCGGCGCGCGACCCGCAGTGCGCGCACCGCAGGTTGCAGGCGAGGGTCAGCTCCCAGACGCAGTTGTGCGGCCGGTGGGCCAGCGTCCCGGCCCGGGCCTCGGTGGCGGCGGTCATGCCGCGCGGGAGCACGCTCGCGATCGATGCCATGTCGAGTCCTCCAGCAACCCCGAGGGGTAGTGTACCGGACCGGGCGGGTCGGGTTCCACGTCGACGCCATCCCTTTCCCGCCCCTTCACCCGTACCCGAGCCCCGAGCGCGAGCCCGCTCCTGCCTGCGTTCCGCGTTTGCCACTCGCCCCCGGGCCGCGTATCATGCGCCGGTCCCCGGGCGTCCGCCCGGACGCGACAGGAGGGTGCGCATGACGATCAGGAGGTTCGGGTGGGTCGCGGCGGCGGCGGTGATCGCCGCGGCGGCCTGCAAGGGCGGGGTGGCGACCGCCCCTGACACCCCGGCCGCGACCCCGCAGGCCGCGGCCGCCACCGGCAAGCCGAAGATCGCCTGCGACCAGGCCGAGCACGACTACGGCACGGTCGCGCAGGGCGAGCAGGTGACCCACACGTTCAAGGTGAGGAACGCCGGCGACGCGCCCCTGAAGATAGAGTCAGCGAGGGGTGGCTGAGGCTGCACGGCGGCCGTGGTTTCGGCCGCCGAGCTTCCCCCGGGCGGGGAAGGCAGCATCGAGGTCAAGCTGACGACTGCGGGCCGGAAGGGGCCGCTGGACAAGACGATCACCGTCACCAGCAACGACCCGGCCATGCCGCAGTTCCACCTGAAGATGAAGGGCACGGTCGAGGTCGTGGCCGCGTTCGAGCCGTCCCCGCTCTCGTGGGGCCGGCTCGCGGCGGGCGCGACGATGGAGCAGGTCGTGCCGGTCGTGGGTCGCGACGCGACCAAGGTGAAGCTCGGGACGCCGAAGCCGTCGGACGACCGGCTGAAGGTCGATGTCGTCACCGCGGACGGGAAGCCGGCGCTGAAGGTCTCGTTCGCGGCCGGGGACAAGCTCGGCCGGTTCAACGCGACCGTCTCGGTCCCGACCGGGCTCGAGTCGCCCGCGAGCCTGCTCCTCGCGATCAACGCCGAGGTGTCGGCCGACCTGTTCGCGGTCCCGGCGCTGGTGCGGCTCGGCGCGGTCGATCCGGCGAAGCCCGGCGTGCCCGTCGAGATCCAGTCCCTGTCCGGGAAGCCGTTCAAGGTCCTCGGCGTGGACGACGCGACCGGCGCGATCCAGGCGAAGCCCGCGTTCGCCAACGGGAAGTGGACGATCGACGTGAAGCGCGTCTCCGACAAGGCCGACGGCGGCAACCTGAAGGTGAAGACCGACCGCAAGGACCAGGCCGTGATCGACCTGCCGTGGTCCACGGCCGCGGTCGGGCGCGCCGCGGTCCCGACCGAGCGCATCGTGCCGTCCCGGTCGCTGCTCCCGAAGGGCGCGGCCGAGGGCGTCAGGCGGGCCCTCCCCATCCGGCCGGGCGCGAACGTACAGGCGAGCCCCACCCGCGCCCCCCGTCCCGCTCCCGCTCCCGCGTCGAAGTGACGTCCCGGGTCCGTCTCCCGGGTTGACCCGGTCTACCACCGGTTCCGGTGGATCCTGGCGTCGTCCCAACGGTCCTCGAAGCCCGCGGGCTCGTCCGGCACGCCGATCGCGACCAGGGCATAGGGCACCACGTGCTCCGGGATGCCGAGCAGGTCGCGGAGCCCCTGCTCGCGCGCCGGCCGGGTATGGACGCCGAGCCAGCAGGCGCCGAGCCCGAGCCCGTGCGCCGCGAGGAGCAGGTTCTCGGTCGCGGCCCCGCAGTCCTGCACCCAGTAGCCCTTGTGGGTCTCGAGCGACGGGTCGCCGCAGACCAGGATCGCGAGCGGCGCGCCCAGCAGCATCCGGGCGTGCGGGTGGAACGCGGGCACGGCGTCGAGCGTCGCTCGGTCGTCAAGGACGACGAAGTGCCACGGCCGCTGGTCGCCCGCGGAGGGCGCCACGAACATCGCCTCGAGCAGCTGCCGTACCGCCTCGGGGGGTACCGGATCCCGCTTGAACCTGCGGATGCTGCGGCGAGTCCGGATCGCCTCGATCACGTCCATGGTCGTGTCCTCCTCCGCCTGGCCGGGAGGGCGATGATACACTCGCCGCGAAGGAGGGAGTCGATGTCTCGCGCGATTTCGTTCCTCGCCGGCGCGGCCCTGGCGCTCGCGCCTGCGACGGCGGCCGCGGAGCCCCGCGTCGAGTCGCCCGCCAAGGTCCGCGAGCTGAAGCTGCCGATCGCGCATGCCTCCGCGGCCCAACTGCGCGACGGGAGGCTTTGGGTGGTGACGGACACCGCGCAGCCGGACGCGGAACGGTACGACGTCCTCTCGATCGATCTGGCCTCGGGGGCGGTCGAGGAGAAGGCGAAGGGGCTGGGACCGGTGCCGGCCGGCACGCTCGGCGGCTGGTTCGTGATCGCGGACGGGGACGCGGTCTGGGTGACGGGCGGCACGGCCGGACGCACATGCCCGGGGCTCACGGTGCGTGCGTGGCGTGCCTCGCCCTCGGGCGTCCGGTGCTTCTCGCTCGACGCGTCGGGCGCTGCGATCCGCGCGGTCGACGGCTGCCCGTGCCCGGCGGACGGCGCCCCGGATGCGGACGTGGTCGCGCTCGGCGTGCGCGACGGGGCGCTCTGCTTCGCGGGGGCCGTGCGCGCAGCGGGAGAGGGCGTGCTGCCGGTGCCGGTCCTCGCGTGCCTGGACCCGTCGGGCAAGGTCACTGCGGAGCACCGGCCGAAGCCTCCGGCCCCCGGGCGGAAGGCGGTCGCGGCGGGGGCCACCCTGGGGCGGGGCTCGACCGGGTTCGAGTCCCGGTGCGCGCCGGGGCGGTACGCGGAGCGGAGGGGCGAGGACGAGCGCGACCTGTTCTGGGCGGCGTGCCTGGGCGGCAAGGCCGGGGTGACGGCTGCCCGCGCCGGTGTGCCGACCGCGGACTGGTCCGACGGCGATCCGCTCGTCACGCACCTCGCGGACGGGGGGATGCTCGCGGTCCTGCCGGTCCGGTGCCCGGTCAAGGCGGACTACGAGGAGGAGCGGCGGCCGGAGCACTGCGCCCGGGACGTCGAGGTGGTCCGGTTCGGCCCGGACGGGCGGAAGGCGGCGGCGCGCGTCCTCGACCCGTTGGATTTCGGGGGGTGGGGACTCATGGCCGACTCCATGTTCCCGCGCGTCCTCTCGACCGCGGACGGCCGGACGGCCTGGATGGCCGGGACCACGCTCGACGACGGCGCCCGGATCCGCCTGGCCGCGATCTCCGCGGCGACGCTGAAGCCGGAGCGCCTGGTCGAGCACGCGCTGCCCGAGGGGGCGACCGTGGACGAGATGATCCAGGCGGACGCGGGCCGGTTCGTCGCGGTCGGATCGAAGCGGGGCGCGGACGGCAAGCGGACGGTGTTCGCGCTGGTGATCGAGGTGCGGTAGGGGCGGGGACGGGGGGCGGGGGGGGCGCGGGCCGGGTACGGGCTCGGGTTCGGGTACGGGTAGGGGGACGGGTACGGGGACGGGGACCGGCGGGTACGGGCACGGGACGGGTACGGGAGAGAGCCGCGATTTGACATCCCTTGCGAAAGGGACTATAAGCCGCCCCCGACATTCCTGAGGGATTGGAGATGAGGTTCGGGACTGCAATTGTGTTCGCGGGTTGCGTGCTCGTGGCGTGCGGGGGGGATTCGGGGGGCGGCGTGGCCGTGCCGGACAACGGCGGCGGCGAGGAGGTCGCAGTCGGCTGCACCGAGAACGACCAGAAGGCGTGCACCACCGGCGAGGGCTGGGAGGGCACCCAGGACTGCAAGGACGGCGCGTGGACCGAGTGCAAGGCCGCCTGCGACGACGGCGAGCAGGCCGAGTGCACGCTCGCCTGCGGGAGCAAGGGCAAGAAGGTCTGCGTCGAGGGGAAGTGGGGGACGTGCAACGCCCCGGCCGAGACGTGCAACGGTGAGGACGACGACTGCGACGGGACCGCGGACGAGGACCTGGCCCGCGACTGCGAGACGGCCTGCGGCAAGGGCACGGAGACCTGCAAGGCGGGCGCGTGGGAGGGGTGCACCGCGGCCGCGCCCGGGACCGAGGTCTGCAACGGCAAGGACGACGACTGCGACGGGGCGACGGACGAGAGCCTGACGTGCGCGTGCAGCCCGAACCAGACCCAGGTCTGCGGCAAGGACGAGGGCGAGTGCTACCCCGGCACGCAGTCGTGCGTGGACGGCAAGTGGGGGCCCTGCGGCGGCGCGTCGTTCGTGGACGAGAAGACCGAGGTCTGCAACGACAAGGACGACGACTGCGACGGCAAGACCGACGAGGACCTGACCCGCGACTGCGAGACCACGTGCGGCAAGGGAAAGGAGACCTGCACGGACGGCAAGTGGGAGGGCTGCACGGCCAAGGTCCCGTCGGCCGAGACCTGCAACGGCGAGGACGACGACTGCAACGGCAAGGTGGACGACGGCCTGAGCGGCGACGCGAAGGAGACGAACCAGACCTGCCAGGACTACCGCGATCTCGGCAACGTCGTGGTCGATACGCCGTCCGTGTTCGCCGCATACACGATCTACCCAGCGGGCGACGAGGACTGGTTCCGGGTGACCTTCAAGGACGTCGGGTCGATCATCCCGTGCCTGCCGTCGTTCGACGACGGGTGCTACATCGGCGTGGTCCAGCTGTCCGGCGTCCCGGACGGCGTCGAGTACGAACTGAACGTCCTGGTGGACGACTGCGACGCGACCGGCGGCAGCTTCGCCGGCGAGACCTTCGAAGGGCCGGACCTGGTGTCCGGCTTCGGGTGGAAGGGCGAGGTGGTCTTCTCGGACGACCGTACGGTCTACGTCCAGGTGAAGCCGAAGGCCGCGACCATGGGATCGTGCGTTCCCTACACGCTCACCTTCGACCTGTACAACGACTGCCCGGACGGGAACGGCCTGTGCTCGTGGGAGCAGCCGGTCGAGTGACGCCGCTGCCCGAGGGCGCGGCCGGGGTCACCTCCCCAGCAGCTCCTTCGCGTGCGCCAGCACCCGCGGCGTGACGGTCTTCCCCCCCCGCATCCGC
>VGRB01000189.1 GCA_016875475.1 Deltaproteobacteria bacterium | reverse complement strand
CGGACGCGGGGGGACGTCTCCCGGGTTGCCATCAGCACCGGGCCCGATTCGTGGTAGTCCGCCACGAGCGCGAGCGATGCTTCGAGGGCGGCAATCAGGTCATCGGGGTCTCCCGCGGACTCGACAGCCGGCTCCAGCAAAGCCCTCCCGATCGACCGTTGACTCCGGTCGTCATGCCAGTACTTCGCAAGAACCCGGATCAAGCTGCCGGTCCCCTTCAGACGGGCCGCCTGATGGGGTGCGTCGCGAAGGCACCTGGGCAGAACGATCCCGATGCGGCCCAGGATCCCGAAGACCCCCGGGCCGGTTGCTTTCACGAAGCCGTCACCACAAAACCTGAGCGTCCCCTCGAGCGCGGTAGGGACGTCCCGAGGGGCGAACCACGCCAGGAAGGGATCGCCGACCACCACGGGCATACGGAGCGAGGCCGTCAAACGCCAGCCTCCGCCAGTGCCTTCTGCACTGTTTCGTTGAACACGACCTTCCCGGCCTGGAATCGCCGCACCAGTTCGTCGTACCTGTCGATGTCCGCAGCAAAGACAGCGGACGGCTCGTCCCGGAAGACGTCGTTCCAGAGGTAGAAGAGGACCTTCGACGCGAACTCGATGCTGTCCACGAGGCCATCGGTCTGGCCCGACTTCACGAACCAGGGACCCATTTGCTTGTCGTCGGTCCTCTTGTGCTTGACGATCGCCTCGTTGAGGGGCTTCATCAGTCTGGCCCAGGAGACCCCGGTCCGGTCCTTTCCGTGCAGCGGGACCAGCGTACCGGGCATCTCCTCGGAATCCACGGGGACATACTCCATTCCCCACCGTCGCCGGAACGCGGTATCCATCGGGAACAGGTTCTGATCCGAAGTGTTCATGGTCGCGTACAGGTACAGGTTGCCCGGCAGGTACAGCTTCCCCTGCTTCCACACGGCGTGCTCCCCCGCCGCGCCGGCCAGTTCGCTCGCCAGCCACGCGCCCCATTCAGGAGACGGATTGATCCCGTACTCGCTCCGACCGAAGCACTCGGGAGCCGCCGTGTCCGTGCCGCGATCCAGTAGCTGAAACACGTCGCCGAAGATCGCCGCGCAGTTCCCGCGGTTGATCTCCTCGATGATCAGGACCACCGGGGCTGTGGGTTCCTTCGCCGCGGCGACCAAGGCACGCGAAAACGGCCCGGGACAGAACTCGTAGTAGACGCGCGGCTCGCGGTCGAGAACGCGCTGGTCTGCGTCTGTAAAGCGGTGGACCGGCACCCAGCCCACGACGGGCCGGTGGCTGCCGACGAAATCGAAGTACGTGTACTCGGGATGGAACGTCACGCGGAACACGCGGTCGCCGCCGCCTCGGCCTGCCGCCGCCTTCAAGTGCCTGGTAAAAATTTGGTTCGCCTTGTAGCTCTTCCCGGTTCCCGGAGGGCCGAAGAAGATCACGTTGTGGTGCGACTCCCAGACCTGACTCCAGACCTCCTGACGTAGGGGTGTCACGATCTGTCCGGTTCGGCGGTGGCGGGCGGGGCGTCGGCGACCTCGAAGCGGAGGCGTAGTCGTGTGCCTGGGAAGGTCGTGGTGGACCGGTTGACCTCGTTGCAGAGGGCGGCGAGGGCGCGGCTGCGATGTGGGGAGCTGAGCGGGGCGAGGCAGACGCGGAGTTCGCCGTCGCGGACGGCGATGTCGGCGGGCGAGCCGAGGGCGGACTGGATGAGAGTGCGGCCCTCGTCATCGACGCGGGAGTAGTGCGGCGCGACGAGCCGGACGAGGTCGGACTCGGCCTGGTAGGCGACCATTTTCAGCAAGCTGGTCAGTAGCTTGCGCTCGTTGGCAAGCTTGACGACCTGACCTGGGACGACGGTCTGGACGGGCACGCGGTGGGGGACGCGTGCGCGGGCGGCCTCCAGGTCGGCGACACGCTTCATGGCAGCGCGAGCGGCCTTGCCGATCTTGCCGTGGGCGATCTTGAAGCCGCGCATGGTCCTGCGGCGGGACTCCGGGTTGGAGATGGCCTTGTCGCCGTACGTGGCGAGGAGACGGGAGAGTTCGGCCCGGGCGTCGCGTAGCTGCGAGTCGATGGCCTTGCGCGCCGGGTTCGGGACATCGCGTTCCGGGTCATCGGCCTCGGCGCGGTAGTCGACCAGCGCGTCGAGCGCGTACTCGTCGCGCAGGTACTTGAAGAAGTTCTCCTGCCGCCATCGCTCAAACATCCTCCAGGCGACCTCGACTGCGGGCAGGTCCTCGCGCGACGTGAGGATCGGGGTCTGGTGGCCGTCATCGGTGCGGCGGGTGACCAGGCGCAAGGTCAGTCGCCCGCGGAGAAGCGAGACGTGACGGTCCGCGAGGTCGTAGGCGACCTTGCGGCCGTCGATCACGGCCTCGTGTCGGGAGAAGCACGACTCGGGCAGCGGGTCGCAACGCCCCTTGTTGTACGTCAGGATGTCGAAGTGGTCGGCGACGAGCTTGCGGAAGAGTTCCGGGCTGTAGCCGCCGCGGTCGAAGACGACCGTCACGCGGCGCTCCCCCACGACCGACCGGACCTCCGTGAGGAGGCCTGGCATCATGCGCACGAGCCCGGCGTTCGCGGGAGCGGTCACGATCAGGAGGGGGTCGCCGGCCTGGTCGTTCACCCAGTAGTCGGTCGTGGCGGGCAGCGAGATGCGCATGCGGGCGACGTGCGCTTTCGGGAGCGTGCGCTCGCCGTGGTACACGCGGACGTGCCCGTCCACGTACAGAAAGCCCATGGCCGCGCCGCGGTCCGCGACGCGGCGCACGGCCAGTTCGCGGCCGAAGGTGGCGGCGCGCCCGACGTCTGCGAGCCGCCCGAGCTTGCGGCGCAGCGTCTTGACCTCGGGGGCCCGGTCGAGCCCGAGCACGCGCCCGAAGTCCTCGGGGGACACCTCCTTCAGCCCCTCCGGCCGCTTGATGCGCAGCAAGGCCATCAGCAGCATCGTCAGCAGCGTGGTCCGCAGCCCATAGAACGCCGGACCGATGCTGCCGTAGACCTGCCGAGCGACATCGAGGACGCCACCTTGCACGAGCGCGGGGACCGCCAGCAGGACGCCGGCCATCGGCACCCGCGCCCCTGACCGGAAGAGCGGGGCCGCGTCGTCCAGCAGCCCCAGGTACGCCAGCAGCCGGTCCACCGAGCGGTCAGCCGGGTCCGGGTCGAAGGACACCGGGAGGGGCTCGATGCCGGGAGCAGGCGGTTCCGAGGTCGCTCTCGGCGCGACCACGGAGGGCCCGGGCGGGGGCTCGTTCGCAGAACCGGACAGTTTTGGGTTCGCACCTTCGGCGAGGCCATTCCCCACTACGTCATGCGGACTTGCCGGAGAAGCGGACAGTTTTGGGTCCGCACCCTCCGACCCGAACGCGAGCGCCTGCTGCTCGGACTTGGGTGCCTTCCAGCCGCGACGCCGCAGCAGCTTGCGAACCGCTGTCTCGGTGATTGCGAGCCGCCGTCCGATCTCCCGGTTCGGCATGCCTTCGCGCTTCAGCCGTTCGAGTTCGTCCAGCCGCGACGCCACCAGCCTCGCGCGGCCTTGCGGGTAGCCGCGGGGACGCCCCAGCGCACCCAGCCCGCCGCTGTTCAACCGCTCCTGGTGCCGGCGTACCGTCCGACTCGCGCAACCAAATGCCCGAGCTACGGCGACTTGCGAAGCCCAGCCTCCTTCAACGAGGCCTGCCATCGCGTACGCCTCCGCCACACGGTCCCCGACCCGGTGCGGCCACATCGCACCGCCGCAGACGATCACCACCCGGTGACCGCCCTCGGTCCTCAACGTGCACCGGTCGTTGATGGCCACGGTCCCGTTCGCGGCGCCTTCGCCCGGGAGCAACTCGGGGGCTCTTGCGTTCCTCTCCATGGGCGCGATCGTCGCCGCCCTGCCCGAAAAACCGGACAGTTTTGGGTTCGCACCCGCGTTCCGCAACTTGCCTGTGATTACCAGCGGTTCTGAGTAGCTATGTCAGGAGTTCTGGACTCTCCGTCCTCTCCCCTGCATCGGACCCGGTCTCGTCTTCCTCCTCTCCTCCTTCCTTCGATGTCTGGGCGTTGGGGCCGGGCTCTCCGGACTGAGATCGCCTCGGCCACGCGATTCCCAGCGTCTCCGCGATCTCGCTCAGGCTCGGTCCGTCGCTCAGTTTGGCCTGCGAGGCGCCATCTGCGGCGGGGAACAGACCATCGAGCCCGTCGAGCACGGCCAGGTTCCGATACACGTTCAGATTGATGGTGGTGCGAGTGGTCGCGGCCAGTGCCGGAACCAGACAGCAGGCCGCGGTGGACAGCCCCACGGTCTTTCCCGTCTGGCTCCGAATCTCACCGGCGCAGCCCTCCCATCGGCGCCACTGGTCAGCGGCGAGCCGGTCCTTGAGTCCGGCCACGTCCACGCCGGCAAGCATCTCGATCACCTTGGCAGTGACCTCGACGCGCGGGCTTCCGTCCACCACCACGACATCGAACGACACTTCGGGCTTCGCCTTCCAGCCAATCCGCAGCCGGAGTTCCTTGTTTGCCTTCTCGGCCGCCTTGGTCAGCTGGCTCCACAACTGCTGCCGAGCATCCGGCTCGTGTGCGATTTCGGACATGTATCCCCCAATCGTTTGAAGCTACCGCCCAGGTCGTCCGTCGCCAGCCGTGTCTTCGTTCGTACCCAGGACCGTCTGGAAGGCCCTCGCGAAAGCGGCTGTCATGTCCGCCGCCATCCGATACAGAGCCTGCGAGGGGGCTGCGAACGGCGTCGTCAGCGCCAGCGACTCCTCGCCCTCTTCCAGCCGGAACTGTGCCTTGCGCCCGACCTCGTGGAAGAGCGCGGCGCGAATCCTGCGGACAGTGGCTGGTTCCCAGCCATCGGCGTCGTACCGAGCGACGAGTTCAACGCCGGCTTGACCCGCGGGCAAGGCGGTGAACTCCAGACAGACATCGAAAACGCCGACCCCCTCGATCCAACTGGAAACTCCGATTTGCGCATGTGTCGGGTCCGGATTGAAGGAAACGGGCTCGAGCGGCGCCTGCTCCGGGTCGTCCGGGTCAACTCCAAGCGCAACAAACAGCGGATTGATTTCCTCGCAGACGGCCTCCATGAGGACGTCCTGAACGAAATCCGCGAAGCAGCCCGCGAGGTCGGACCCGGGTTCGTCGAGGTAGCACGACAGTCCCCACTCATAGCTACCCTTCTCCTTCCACTCGAGCGGCGGCATCAATCACCTCGGCACGTCTGCGGCTGGGACGAGTATGGACGGGGGGTCAGTGAAGATCAAGCGCGCCGACTTGGGGTCTGCGAAGCTTCCCGGCACAGTACGCGCCTCCGTGGGCGGATTAGTGGCGACCAGGTTTCTTGGGCCACGCGCCACCCAGCGCGCCCTCAAGCCTCTCCGGGGCGGCGGCCCGCGCGGATCGGGATCGCGATCGCCAGGACCTGGCAGAACCGCACGACGTCCAGCGTGGACCGGAGCGAGTAGCACGGGTCCGCGAAGCTGCCGGACCCTTCGCACAGTTCCAGCCAGGGAGAGACCACGAGGTGGCCGGCCCCGCTCGGCACGATCCGGAACGCCACGGTGTTCCACCGATCGGTCGCGACCTCGAACCCCTCGGCATCGCGCCGGATCTCGAGGCCGAGTTCGTCGGCCACGTCCTCGATGACCTCGATCCACGCGTCCTGTCTCACGTTCCCACCGCCCGCGCCGCGCGCGGGTCGCCACCGACGGCGTCCAGCATGCCGACGCTCGCGAGCCACGCCACCGCCTTGTCCGCGATCATGTGCCACGCGTCCGCCCGATCCGCGAAGCAGCGCGCCAGCACCCGGATCGCCATCGCGGTCGCGAGCACCCGGTCCGCAACGTCCGGCCGGAGCGGCGGGTCCGCGCGAGGCACCTGGAAGTCCGCCTCTTCGCCCGCGACGAGTTCCGTGACCTCCGGGGTGAGGTCCCAGCTCCCGTCGGCGCGCTGGAGCGAGCACAGGCGGACGAGCGGGTCCTCCGGCGCGTGGCCGTCGGCCTCGCGGACCGGAGCGGCGTCCGGTACGTCCGGTGCGTCCGGCGCCATGCAGCAGTACGAGAGGGACGAGGCCAGCGGCACGCCCGCGAGCCGCAGCGAAGCCGTACGCCGCCGCAGCGAGAATCCGCGGGTCGCCGTGTCCACCCATGCCGTGTCCCACCCGTGCCAGCCGTGGGCGAGCGCGATCGGGATCCGCCTCCGCGCCGGACGGCCGCGCGCGGTCGGCGCCGCCTCCGCCGTCTCGTCGACCGCCAGGTACGTCGTGGCCGAGCAGAGGACCGAGTACCGTCGGGACAGCTCGATCAGGCGGTCGCGGCCCGTCCGCCTCCCCGACCGGCGCGCCCCTCCCGCAGCCTCCTCGATGTCGCGGATGGCCTTCCTCGCCATCAGCGCCGGAAGGATCGGGTCGTCGCCCGTCTCGCACGGCGCCAGCGGCGCCGCGACCCGGACCTCCCCGTCCGGCCCGGTCCCGATGATCGCCACCTCGCGCGCCTCGCCACCGCGGACCCTGGCGTACACGGCGAACCGCTCGCCGCGGTGCAGCGTCGGCGCGGCCGGCGCCACGAGGTCCACCTCGAGCCCTCCCCAGTCCAGGCGCACGTCGCGCACGCGCGGGGCCGCCATCCGGCCGAGCTGGCCGAGGACGCGGCTCTCCATGCGCTCGCTCGGATGAAGGAACTCGGCCGTGCCCCCCGACGCGCGCGCCAGGCCACGCACCAGGAACTCGGAGGCCGCGTGGCCGATGCCGATCGTGAAAAGCCGGGCCCGCTTCGCGTGCCGCGCTGCGTACGCGATGCACTCGGACTCGTTCCCGACCTCGCCGTCGGTCAGCAGGAGGACCTCCCGCCGGCGGCCGTCCCGGCGTCCCTCCATCGCCGCGGCCAGCGCGGGCAGGACCTCGGTGCCCCCCAGGTCCGCGTCCATCGCGCGGACGCGCGCGGTCGCCTCGTCCAGCGACTCCTGTCGGTACGGGACCGGGCGGCCGAACATGCACTCGACCGTGCTCCCGAAGCCCACGACCTCGAACCGATCCCCCGCGACGAGCGACCGCAGCGCCAGCAGCAGCGCGTCCCGGGCGCTCCGGATGCCGTCGCCCTGCATCGACCCGGATCGGTCGATGACGAACACCGCGTCGATGGGCTCGCGGCGCAACGCCCATTGCGGGACCCCGGTCAGCAGGACGACCCTCTCCCCGTCCGGACCGGGCGCGATCATCGCCGCCGGCGCACGCGGATCCCGGAGCCGCACGTCCGCGACGAAGTCCCGGTCCATCCGGACCTCGTCCGAGACCAGCCGAACCGACGCGCGGCGGCCCGCGATCGACACCACGGCGGGGTGCGACGGGCAGGCCACCTCCTTCACCTCCGACGCCGCCTCCACGTCGACCGCCAGCGACAACCCGTAGGGGATTGCAGCCGCGACGGGCGGGGCGATGGCGTCGCGCTCGTCCCCGGTCATCTCGGCGGCGACCCGCGCCGGGACGTATCGCGGCGCGATCGTCGCGGGCACCCGGACCTGGAGGCAGTCCCCGACCTGCGGAAGGTCGCAGACGTACGAAAGCCTCAGGGTCGCCTCCTCGCCCGGCCCGAGGTTCCCGACGCAGGCCACGAACACGTTCGGCCGTTCCTCGTCCATCCGGAACGCCCGCGCACCGCGGTCGATCGCCTCGTCGTACTCGGCCGCGCCCTTGCGGCGGTCCTCCACCCGGCCGACGACCCGGCGACCGCCGACATCGGCCTCGAACCCGCATACCGCGGCGGCCTCGGGAAGCGGGAACGAGTAGACGGCCTCGATCGCGACCGCCTCCTCGTTGCGGTACCGCTGCGCGACGCTGGCGCGCATCGCGACCCCGCGCACCGCGACGTCCACGGCCACGCCCCTGAGCACCACCGGCCCGCCCGGCCCGACCAGCCCCGAGTCCAAATCCATCGGTCCACCTCCCCGGGGACCTTCGCCCCGCAGCCGGATCGTCTCCGGGGGTGCGGCACGCTTCATGCCGGGGGTCGCGCTTCCGTCGCCCGTGATAGGCTCGCGACGACACGGGAGTCGGAGGTGGACACTACCCTGCACCGGTACTCCGGAGCCCCGAGGTCTGGGTCGAGCCGTCGTTGTCGCTCTTCGGGGATCCGGACGTCGCAATCCGGTTCGAGCACGGGGACTTCACGGCCCCCCGCGTCCGGTTCGTCGAGGCCAGGACGAGTCGCGGTGCCCGCCTCCGCGCGCGCCCGACCTATTCCCGGAGAACCGGCCTCCGAACCCCGATCCTCGACCTCCACCCGATCCCGGAGGCCCGCGCGGGCGGGGACCCGTGGAGGGTCCACCGGTGGGCCGACGTTGAGCGCTGCGTCGCAACGAGGGAGCAGCTTCCGGACGTGGTCCCGCCGACCGGGGACGCCTCGCAGGCCGGCCCCCGCCCCGCGACCTCCGGCTAGACTGCGACGACCTGGACCGCGTCGCCGAAGCCGCGGATCCACGTGCGCACGTCGGCCATCGAGGTGGCCGTGAAGGTCATCCGCAGCCGGCCGTCCGGCAGGTCCTCGAACTGCTGCGTCGGGTGCCAGTGGCGCTCGCGGAGGTACATCTTGAGCCAGCGCTCGTTCGCGAAGAGCAGCTCGACGGCCCTCGGGCGCGCCCCGGGCTCGCGGTAGATCCCGAAGGATCCGTCCAGCAGCCCGGCCGGGGAGTACTCGGCCAGCGGGGGGTACCGGAACGTCTCGCCGGTGCGCTCGACCTCCTGCATCCGGTCCACGGCCAGGTAGTAAGGCTTCTTGCTGCCCTTGAACCGCACCACGAGGTACAGGGCGCAGCGCCAGACCATCAGGGTCAACGGCTCGACGAGCTGGGGCCCGCTGCGCACGCGCCCGCCCTCGTACGTGACCCGCAGCCGCTTGCAGTACATCAGCGCGTGCAGGATTGCCGCGACCTTGGGCGCCTGGCCCGAGTAGTCCTTGGGTGCGTCCGGCACCACGAGGAGCTTGCGGTCGATGTCGCGCAGGAGCTGGCGGAACACGTAGGCGCGGTCGTGCGCGCGGTCGAGGAACTCCTGCTGGAACGCGTCGATGTCCTCGCCGATGCCGGTCGGCGCCAGGAACGCGAAGGCCTGCCGGGCCATCTCGAGGGCCGCGGCGCGCGCCATGAAGTGCGGGTGATCCTCGATGGGCTCCTCGCTGTCGCGCAGTCGCAGGAACTTCGCGTCGCCCTCGCGCGCCTCGACCACGAGCGACCCCTGCGAGTCCACGAGGTAGTCGAAGTGGTTCTGGAGCAGCGCCCGGTACTTCCGGTACGTCCGGTCCTTGATGCCGAGGGTGGCCTGCAGCTCGTCCACGCGCCAGCCGCGCGGATTGCTCAGCAGCTTCAGCAGGATGCGCGCCAGGTTGAGCGCGAGGGTGTTGTCCGGTCCGGCGTCGTCGTCCGCGCGCACGGCCATGGGGGCCTCCGTTTCTGCCGAGGGGTATCGTATCCTCGGTCGGGCCGAAGGGGGTGTCCGATGAAGCCTCGTCCGATGAAGCTGCACCGATACGGTGAGCGGGGGCTGGTCACGGCATGGCTGGAGTCGGTGAGGCGGGATGACGGCGCGCTGGTCGCCTGCCTGGAGCGGGCGACCCAGGTCCGCGAGAAGGCGGACATTCCCCGGTGGCCGCGGGCAGGCGAGGTGGACGTGTACGTCGAACCCTCCCTGTCGGAGTTCGGCAACCCGGACGCGGTACTCCTCTTCGGGAAGCGGTGCGCGGTCTTCGTCGAGGCGAAGATGTGCGGCTTCCTCGACAGCGGGAGGACCGAGGCGCACGACAGGAACTCGTCCTCCCTTCTCCATGAGCTGTACCTGAAGCACGCGTTCTGCGTGCACGGGCGGAAGGCGACCGCCGGGGAGCCGGTGAAGGGCCTCGTGTACGTCGGGGACCGGCACGGGGCTGCTCGGTCCAGCGGTACCGACGCGTTCGTCGTGAAGCTGGTCCGGCGCCTTCTGGCCGTCCGGGAGGTCCGGTATCTCGCGATCACCAACGACGTTCGCGACGAGATGGACCGCACCGCCATCAGGCGCCGTGCGTGGCGGGTCTTCACCCAGAATGACGTCAAGAGGTTCGAGGACTTTCTCGACCGGCTCCACGTTCTCACCTGGTCGGACATCGCGGACGTAGCGCGGGCACGGGAGATGGCGGAGTTCCTCGAGGCGTTCGACGAGAAC
>VGRB01000188.1 GCA_016875475.1 Deltaproteobacteria bacterium | reverse complement strand
GGGGGCTCACGACCCGGAACTCGCCGCGGCCGAGCCCGATCTCCTGTCCGAACAGCGTGGCCAGGGCGCCCACGGCCTCCATCTCGCCGGGCGAGGGCTCGTCCGGGACGACGATGACCGCGTGTACCCGCTCCTTGACCTCGGGGTAGAGCAGGTCGGGGTTCGCATAGTCGGACGGGAACTTCGCGAGGTCCGGCTCGATCTTCTTCTCCTCGAACGAGACGTCGAGGCGCGACTCCTTCTCGATGAGCGTCCAGAGCGCGGGGTTGTGGACGTCGTCGCAGAGGTCCTTCAGCTCCGACCGCATCTTGATCGTGAGCGAGAGGACGTTCATCCCCCCCTTCAGGACCTTCGCCGGGACCCGCGTCACGAGCGTCGCGCCCTTCTCGTTCGACGGGTCGAGATGGATGCTCTGGAGCGCGCTGCCGTTGACCTGGACCGTGAGCGACGACAGGTCCTTGCGGAGGATGCTCGAGTGCGAGAAGCGCAGGTCGAGCACGCTGGGATCGATGAAGCCCCAGTCCTCGGACAGCTCGAACCAGTAGTCCTTCGTCACGTAGACGCCGCGGACCGTCGCGTTCACGCCCGCGGCGAAGTCGATCGAGACGGTCCGTGCCTCCGCGCGGCTTCCCGCCGGGAGCGCCATGCACGCCGCCAGCCCTGCCAAGCAGACGGTCCTGATCATCGTCCACCTCCGCTGGCGCGGAGTATATTCTGCATGCCCCTTGCAGGCAAAAGATGAAACGAACGTTCGGGCCGGGCACATCTGGCGCCGGTCCGCGTGGTGTGGCAGACTCCGCGCGATGAGGCGGATCCTCGCAACCCTGCTGGTCCTGGCGGCGCTCGCGGCGGGCGCGTGCGGCGGGGGGGCATCCGGCGGCACCCCCTGCCCCGGATCGGATCGCCCCTGCCGGTCCGACGAGAAGTGCTTCCAGGGCCGGTGCATACCGTACGTCGTAGGGAAGGACCCGGGGAAGGACCCTTCCCCGGACCTCCCGGTCCCCGACCCCGAACCCGGGCCCGAGCCCGGCCCGGATCCGGTGTCCGAACCCCAGTCCGAGCCCGGGCCCGAGCCCGTACCCGAGGCGCTCCCCGAGCCCGTGCCCGAGCCCGACCCCGCAGCCGAGCCCAGCCCCGAGCCGGCACCCGACCTCGAGCCCGAACCCGTCCCCGAGCTCATCCCCGACCCCTCCCCCGACCTGCCCGCCCCTACCGACGCCGAGGCGGACACCCGCGACGCGCCCCTGCTCCCCGACCCGTCCGCCGACGAGGCGGGCCCCTCGCCGGACCCGGGCTCCACGGGTTGCGGGAACGGCCAGATCGACCCCGGCGAGGAGTGCGACGGCAGCCAGCTCGGCGGCAAATCCTGCAATTCTCTCGGGTACTTCGGCGGGGGCACGCTCGCCTGCCGGGCGTGGTGCCGGTTCGACACCACGCTGTGCGGCACGAACTCCCACGGGATCGGGTACGAGGCGGTGCCGAACCTGGCGGTGAAGTCGCCGTGGGAGGACGTCGCCTGGCACCCGTCCGGGCAGTATGCGCTGCTCGTGGCGACGGACGGGACCGTGGCGCGCTACGACCCCGCGCCGGACCCGGCCGCCGCAGGGACGCTCGCGACGGTCGGCTCTCTCGGGTGCGAGGGCACGCGCGTCGCGTTCACCCCGGCAGGCGTGGCGTACGTCACCTGCATGGTGTCGTCCGGGGGGGGCAGGCTGTTCCGCGTCCCGGACGGCGGCGAGACGGCCGTCGAGGTCGCGGCCGCGGCCAGCCCCACGTCCCGGTACGTGTCGGTGAAGTTCGCGCCGGACGGGTCGTTCGGGCTGATCCACGGCCGCTCGAAGACGAGCGCCTACGTGAACTACCTCTCGCGCTTCGACCCCTCGAAGGAGGAGGTCACGTCCTTCCAGGGCTACAACGCGTCATACGCGGCCATGGACCTGACGTTCGTCGGGGAGGCGGTCCTGGGCGCGTACGGGATCGGCGCGGTGCTGATCCACAACGGGCCGGACCCGAAGCTGTGGCTCGCGATGAGCGGCGAGTTCTCGGACATGGACGGCGGGGCGGGGGGGAACTGGGGCCGGACCGCGTGGCGTCCCGGCGGGCAGTACGGGTTCGCGGCGAACTGGTCGTCCGGGACCGTCTGGTTCTGGACGGACCAGAAGTGGGACTACATCTTCGGGCTGCCCGGGGTCGGGAACGCCACGACCGACATCGCGTGGAGGCCGGACGGCAAGCGCGCGGTCGTCACTGGCGACTCGTGGAACGGGACCCAGTACGTGCTGGAGCACCGGCCCAAGAGCGACCTGTTCGACAAGGACGCGCCCGACTTCCTGCAGTGGCCGCTCGGCGGGTGGGACGTGCAGCCGTACGCGGCCAAGTCGAACACGAGGCTCGAGGCCGCGGCCTGGCGCCCGCTCGCCCAGTGCGACGAGGGCCTGATGGTCGGCGGGCCGAACATGCTCGGATACGGGATCGTGGTGCGGTTCCGGGACTCGGACCCTCACGACTGCGGGCCGTAGCGGCATTACCCCCCCGCGCCCGTCCCGTTTGTTGCCGGGCGGGCCGCGGCGGCGCTGCGGCGGCGCCGCGTTGCGCGCGAGTGCCGGCGGCGCGTTCGCGCCGCGCCGGCGTCGCGGCCCGAGGGCGCGGGGGGCTCGAACGGGGGCGTCCGGCCGTGATCGACACACACTGCCACCTCTACGAGCTGCCCGACCCGGCCGCTGCCGTCGCGCGCGCTCGCGCCGCCGGCGTCTGCGCGATCGTGGTTCCCGGGATTGACGCGGCGACGTCCGACGACGCGGTGCGCCTCGCGGCCGCGCTCCCGGGCTTCGTCCTGCCGGCAGCGGGCGTGCACCCGGACGCGGCGTGCGAGGCGGGCGAGGTGGTGGGCGCGGTCGCGGACCTCGCACGCGTGGAGACCCTGGCCCGCACCGGCGCGGCGCGGGCGGTCGGCGAGTGCGGCCTGGACCGGGTCGGCGCGGGCCGCGACCCGCGATCCCAGGAACGCGCGTTCCTGGCCCAGGTCGCGCTGGCGAGGGACTGCAACCTCCCGCTCCTGCTGCACTGCCGCGCCGCGTTCGATCGGATGCTGCGCCTTCTCGAGCCCTTCGGCCCCCACCCGGCGGGCGGGGTCCTGCACGCCTACAACGGATCCGCGGAGGTCGCGGATCGGTTCGCACGGCTCGGCCTCCGCTTCGGCGTCGGCGGGGTGGCGACGCGGCCCGAGGCCGTTCGCGTCCGCGCGACCGTCGCGGCCATCCCGCTCGACCGCCTCGTGCTCGAGACGGACGCGCCGTACATCGGCACGGCCCGCGTGCCGAAGGGCGCGGTCTCGCCCGCGGACCTGCCCGAGGTCCTGGCCGCGGCGGCGGGGCTGAAGGGCATGCCCGAGGAGGTGGTGGACCGCGTCACGGACGCGACCGCGCGCGAGCTGCTCCGGCTGTGAGGCCGGCGGCCGGTCGCACGCGGGGACGTCGCGCAGGCGCTGCGGCCAGGGAGGTCAGCGAGCGCGTCGCGCGGCGCAACGTCGGGCCTTCCGCGTCAGGGATTCCAGTTCCTTCAGCAGCTTGCGGAAGGAACGCGACCGTCGTGCCATGGCCCCCGTGAATGGGAGGCAGTCGGAGAAGTCCGGCTGGTCGATCGTCTCCTCGTACTTCCGGCCCAGCAGCCTCTCGAACAGTGCCTTGCCCTTGCCCTCGACGCGAGTCCCCCTCGCAAGGGTCGCGCGGGCCGGGACCAACCCGCGTCGTTTCAGCCCGTCAAGTGCAGCCAGGAACCACACCTCGTATTCGCGGTTCGCGATCACGACGCCAATCGGAACGTGCGGCGCAACGGCCTTCGCGCGGGCGAGCATTTCGGGACCGAGGCCGGTCCCCGCCGGAGTCCGGCTCCGGGTCGCGCACTCGTCGTCGGCGCCGACCACAATCAGAATCCCTGCGGGCCGGCCACGCAAGGCGATTTCGACGTAGTGCTCAACACCAAGTTCGTGCTCGGCATCGTGCGGACGCTTCAGCGCGCCGCACCCCGCGGCCCGCACTGCAAGGTCGGGTGTGACGAAGTTGCGGAAGTTCCGGTGCCGGAACCATCGGGACAGCAGCCTCGGGACCGCGGTCTGCTCGCCGTGACCCTCGACGATCGCGATGATGCGGTGCGGGACGCTCACGCCGGCAATCCGAAGAAGTCCGGACCGACCTCGGAGGGCCCGTCCGCAGGCCATAGGGCATTGGACCGGAGCAGGCGTCCGACCGACTCCGGGGGCCTCAGGGTCCCGGCGACCTCCGGCGCCACCGCGTAGATACGGCTCACGCCGTCCCGCCAATCCACGATGCGGACGCGGGCGGCCGTCACGGCGGGATGGGTCAGAGCCTCGGGACTATGGGACGTGATGATGACCTGGCACCGATCCAGGCTGGAGTTGATCGCGTCCAGGAGAGTGCCCAGTGCTGCTGGATGTATCGAGTCCTCGATCTCGTCCACGAACACGAGGCTGGGCGCGGAACGCTGGCGCAGCGCCAGCAGGATCCCGAGGCACCGCAGCGTGCCGTCCGACATGTGCCCGGAGGCGAACTCCTGGATACCGCCGGCCACGTCCTGCTGGAAGTAGATGAGGCGGCGGCCGATGACGGTGTCGACTGCATGGACGGCGAGAATCCCAGGGGTCACGGCCGAGAGGTGTCGAACCAGCCACTTCATGACCGCCGGAGCGGATTCGATCCGCTTCAGGACGTCGCCGGCATTGCCGCCGTCCCGCGCCAGCCAGTGGCTGCTTCCGATCTCTGGCTCGGAGCCGATGGTCGCCGGAGACAGGCAATAGGCCCTGGCCTTCCGAATGGTCGACAACGCCGCGGTCCATAGCGGATCCTGGCCCGCGACCACGGGGAGCAGCAGGGCCTCGCGGCTCAACTTCGGGCGAACGTCGGCATTGTCCGAAGAGAACGCCTGAGCCTTCCGGTGAAAGGAAGGGCCCACCTCCGCTCGCAGGAATTCCTCCTTGACGAGGAAGCCGTTCCCGTCATTCGAAGGTCCGACCACGAATCCGTACGCGACCCGTTGGCCCTCGGCGCGAAGCACCAACGCCAGCGCCACGTCGTACGGCTTTCCCGCGCGCTGCCGTTGCCGGATTCCCTGGACCCCGCCCCTCCGCGCGAGCGCGCTGACCAGCGAATCCGTCACGGCATCGCGCAGGAAATCGAGTGCCAGCATCAGGCTCGTCTTGCCGGCGCCGTTGCGCCCGACGAGCACGGTCAGATCGTCGAGACGCAGGCGCGCGTCCGCGAACGCCCGGAAGTGGCGGAGCCTCATCTCCTCGATCCGTGCCGTGGCCATCAGCGGCTCCGTCCTCGCGGTGGACCAGCAATGGAGTCCTAGCAGGGCGGCCATGGGAATTCAACCCGACAAGGCGTGGACCTTCCGTGGTCGATGCAGATCTATGATCGGAAAGCCGTGTTGTTTCGAGATGATCGGGAAGTCCGCGCCGGGTGGCGAAGGCTTCGTGAGGTGCCCTTGGCGCCGGCGTCTGACCGCCTCCGTGGGGATCGTGACTCCCCGAGGAGGTCAGCGACGCGGCGTGTCAACGGGGGGACGCAATCCTCACGAAGTCCGCGAAGAACGGCACGGCGACGTCGCCGCCGGTCGCGCCTCGCATCGGGAGGCGGTCGTCGTAGGCGACCTGGACCACGACCACCCGGCGGCCGTCCGACCCGGCGAACCAGGTCTCGCGCGAGCGGTTCGTGGTCCCGGTCTTGCCCCAGGCGGGCACCGGGAGGGACGCGGCGCGCTTCGCGGTCCCGGTCAGCACGGCCTGCCGCATCATGCCCCGGAGCGTGTCGGCCACGTGCGCCGGGACCTGCCGTGACGGCCGCCGCTGGTGCTCGACGAGGACGCGGCCGTCGTGGTCCCGTACGCGCGCGATGAAGTAGGGCGTGTCGTGCGTGCCCCCGGACGCGAAGGCGGCGAATGCGTTCGCGAGCGCGAGCGGGCTCGCCTCGGCGCTGCCGAGCGCGAGCGACAGGTCGGCGGGCGCGCCGGGGATCCCGAGGGCGGCGAGCAGCTCCACGACCGGCCCCGGTCCGATGGCCGCCATCGCGCGGACCGCGATGACGTTGACCGACTTCGCGAGCGCCTCCGCGATCCCGTAGTCGCGCCCGTCGTAGCCGCCCTCGTAGTTCCGGGGCTGCCAGCCCCTCCCCCCGGCGCCGCGGAAGCGGATGGCCGTGTTCGGGAACGTGGCGCCGGGATCCATGCCTCCGGCCAGGGCCGCGGCGTACAGGAACGGCTTGACCACCGACCCGATCGGCCGTCGCGACTGGATCGCCCGGTTGAACGGCCGCGAACCGTGGTCCTCGCCCCCGACCAGCGCGAGCACGGCGCGGCTTCCCGGGTCCAGCACGACCATCGACGCCTGGGGGCCCAGCTCGGCGTTGACGAGCGGGAGCGTGCGGTCGCCGACGCGCGCCTCGCCGTTCGCGAGCGAGACAGGCAGCTCGCGCGCCTCGCGGCACCACGCCCACGGGTCGGGCCGCCCTCCGAGCACGAGGCGTGCGAGCGAGGCGACGTCCAGCGCGGCGGCCAGGCCGGACGCATCGACTTCCATCACGCCGTGCTCCGGGTCGCACCGGACCACGCGCGCACGTACCGCCCTCGGCGGCGCGGGCAGCTTCTCGATCATCTCGTCGGTCCCGTCGAGCAGGTGCTCGGCCCCGGGCACCCCCGCCGCGATCGCGGCCGCCTCGTCCGCCTCGCGCGTCCGTCCGCCGGCCCACAGCCTGGACAGGCCCGTTGCGACCGCGGCCTCGGCTGCGTCCGATGCGTCGAGGTCGAGCGTGGTCTCGACCGTGAGCCCGTCGTGGAGCAGCCGGCCCTCGCCGAACAGCCGCGTGACCTCGCGCCGGACCGCGTCCGTGAAGTACGGGGCCGCGCCGACGCGCGGGGCGTCGCGCGCGAGCAGCGGGATCCGTTCGGACGCGGCGTCGCGCGCCTGGTCGGGGGAGATCCACCCGAGGTCGCGCATCCGTTCGAGCACGTAGCGCTGGCGGTGGACCGCGCCGACAGGGTTGCGGACCGGCGAGTTGCCCTCGGGCGACGACACGAGCCCGGCGAGCATGGCCGCCTCCGGGAGCGCGAGGTCGGACGCGGGCTTGCCGAAGAAGAACCGGGACGCCTCCTCGAACCCGTAGCGGCCGTGGCCGAGGTAGACCTCGGTCATGTAGATCGCGAGGATCTCGTTCTTGGCGAGGCGCTGCTCGACCTGCCGGGCAAGGAGCAATTCCCGGAACTTGCGCTCGTAGGTCCGCTCCGGCGACAGGAGCACCTGCTTGACCACCTGCTGGGTGATGGTGGACCCGCCCTGCGTGACCTTGCCGCGCCACGCGTTGGCGAGCGCCGCCCGCGCGATCGCGGCCCACGACACGCCCTCGTGCTCGTGGAAGCCCGCGTCCTCGGTCGCGATCAGGGCCGCGCGCAGGGTCTCCGGGATCGCGTCCGGGCGCATGACCGAGGCGTCCTCGGTCGCGATCAGGGCCGCGCGCAGGGTCTCCGGGATCGCGTCCGGGCGCATGACCGAGCGTCGCTCGGTGAAGAACTCCGCGACCACGGTGCCGTCCGCCGCGAGCACCCGGCTGACCTTGGGGACCCGCTCGGCGTACTCCGCGAAGGCCGGCACCGGGGGGAGGGACAGCTCGACGAGCTTGACCACGGCGACCGCGGCTGCGAGCCCGATCGCGGCGAGGCCCGCGAGGACCGCGAGGACCCGCGGCCAGACGCGGCGCCTGGACGTCCTCCTCCTCGGGGCGCTCCTGCGGCTCCTGGTTCCGCGACCGCTCACGAACGCGATTTGACCACAGGGCGCACGGAGCACACAGAGAAGAGCAGGGCGAGGAGGAGGAGGAGGGCAGGGGAGGGCACGGGCGGCCCGTTCGCCGCGCAGCCGCCGCCCCTTCCGCCGGAGGACGCGCCGGCGGTCCCGGACTCGTCGCCCGCCGGGGCGCAGTTCGACTCGCCGTCGCAGTCGGGCGCGGGCGCCTCCTCGGACGTCGCGGGCTCCTCGGGCACCGGCTCGGGCGCGGGGGGGGGCGGCAGCGGGAGGCAGGACTCGACCTCGGTCCGGCACGACTCGGCCGCGCAGGCGCCCGCGACCGCCGCGGCCAGGCCGGGGCCGTCGGAAGGCGCGCCGCACCGGTCCGCCAGGCACGACGCCATCGCGGCGAAGGTGTCGGCCACGCCCGCGACCGCCTCGACGCCGCACGCGTGGAGGCAGAGGCTGTCGCCGGCCGGGCACCCGGACCGGCAGCGCTCGTGCGCCGGGCAGTCCGCGGTCGCCGCGCCCGACGCGAGGCACGGGTCGAGGGTCTTCGCGCAGTTCTGCTGGGCGCACGCGAGCCGCTCCGGGCCCGCGATCGTCCCGGCGGGGCACTTCTGCGCGAGGCACCAGCCGATCCGCTCGTAGTCGCCCTGCTGGTCGAGGATCGTGAGAAGCCCGCAGTCGAGCGCGCACCCCTCGTCGCCGGGCGCGCAGCCCTCGCTGCATCGCACCGCGGCCGAGCAGCTCAGGTGCCGGCACCTGTCGTTGTCGCAGGCGTTGCCCTCGCCGCACGCCTCGTCGCACAGGCAGACCCCGGTCGAGCAGTCGGGGAGCGCGAGTCCGGTCACCTCGGAGATCCACTTCGCGTACGCGTCGACGCGCGTGTAGATGCCGTACCCGGTCAGGCACGGATCGCCCCCGCCCTGGGTCGAGGCGCCCGCGGACACCACGCCCACCACGCGCCACTCGCCCTGCGCCATCTCCAGCAGGCCCGGGCCCCCCGAGTCGCCGAAGCAGGTCCCGCTCCCATGCGGCTCCGTGTAGTAGCTCGGCCCGTCGATCCACGTCATGGGCATGGTCGTCGAGCGCTTCACGCCGGACCCGGTCGCCTTCAGCCCGTTCGACTGGCCGAACCCGACGTACAGGACCTGCTTCATCAGCAGGTCGCCCTTGAGCGCGGCCGTGTTGATCGCGATCGGCGTCGTGTCCGCGTCCTTCTTGAGCTGCACCAGCCCGATGTCGTTCGCGTTCAGCGGGTCCTCGGGGTCGTAGTCCGGGTGCGGGTAGAACTTGGCGGCCTGGTAGAGCTTGCCGTTAGTCGGCGGCTGGTGGCCGCTGCCGCGCGCGTCGGGCCCGATGTAGAACTTCGTGAAGTCGGGCTGCATCCACATGCCTTCCTGGCCCCCGGACGTGACGCAGTGGCCCGCGGTCAGGACCCAGCGCGGGGCGATGAGCGTCCCGCTGCAGAACGAGCCATGGTAGCCCCAGCCGCCGAAGTCCATCACGAGCGCCCCGACCGCGGGCCAGCCCGGCTCGGTCTGCCCGTTCACGATCGCGCCGGAGACCGCGCCGGTCTCCGCGCGGGCCCGGGCGCCGAGCACGGTGCACACCACGATCGCGAGGGTCGTCGACGCGGGGCGGATCGTCGTCACGGGGAAACCTCCTGACTCGGCACGCGCCGCCCTGGGGGCGCCGCTCCGGCAGTATTACAGATCCGGGTGGACCGAAGTCAAGGATCAGCGATCGTATTGCTGCGGGATTCCCGACTCCTGCTGCTTCCGAGACGCGAGACCGCCCGCTCTACTCGGCGTGAGGTGGAAGACCCTTGTACCGCCGGACGTACGCCTCCTGGACCTGCGACGAGAACCGTTCGATCCGGAGCGGTGACTCGGGCGACGGGATCGCGCCGTCGACGCTGCCGTCCGACGGATCCCACAGGACCAGCGCGACCGCCTCGGCCATGTGGGCGGCGTCGTTCACCTCGCTGCGTCGCGCCAGGCGCTCCAGCGTCTCGATCATCGCGCTCAGCCGGGCGGTGGGCTCCGAGCCGGCAACCACGCACGGGCGCGGGAGGACCACCATGAAGGCCACGACTGCGTGAGAAAAGCGGCTGTGAACGGTGGTCGCCTCGGTCGCGAGGTCGTTGATCATGTTCTGCCAGTTCTTGCCGATGCTGTCCGCATCGTTCAACGTCTTGCTGTCGAACGCGAACCTTTCCTGCATCCCCGGCTCGACGCTCGAACTTCCGCGCCGTACGCCGATCCCGCAGCCGCCTCCAGATGCTCCGCAGCGCCCGCGTCTGGTCGGGTGACAGGCCCACGCCACGCCGGAGGATCACCTCGTCGGAGTAGTCGAGTGCGGACTCGATCTCTCCCTGCGATACG
>VGRB01000187.1 GCA_016875475.1 Deltaproteobacteria bacterium | reverse complement strand
GGGGTTCAGCGCGACCTTGGCCACGTAGATCCAGAACGACCCGGGCTCGGTCCACACCGGGACCCCCGCGGCGTCCGGATTGCGCGCGTCGTAGGCGGTCTGGGCCGCGTCGTCCTCCTCGGTCCAGCTCTGCGTGACCTCGACGTCCACCGGGTCGTGCGTCGGGACCGGCGGCCATACGGACTGCCCCGGCGTCTCCTCCCAGGGCATGAGGCGTGTCTTCCCCACCGTACCCGAGCCCGAGCCCGAACCCGCCCTGTCCGTACCCGTGCCCGCTCCAGCGCCCGCCCCCCCGGCGGCCGCCGCCACCATCGCCGCCTCGACCGCCGGCGGCTCGCCGAAATGCCCAAGCTCGGGGAACCGCACCAGGATCGTGTCCCCGCCGGCCCAGGTCAGCCCGCCGAGCGTCGCCAGCCACGCCAGGGTCAGGCCGAGCCCGAACACCACGACCTTGTTGTAGATCTTCCCCCTGAGCGCGTCGGTCACGGACGCGACCCCTGCCACTACCGCGGCCGCGACCTGGGGGAGGAGGTCGAACGTCATCGCGTGGTCCCGCCCGTCACGAGTTCTGGACGCGCGTCCGCACCACCTCGGGGTCCAGGAAGACCGGGGACAGCTCGGACGCGTCGTAGTGCACGCCCATGTCGTACAGCCCCGCGCAGATCGGGTCGAAGCGGCAGACCGCGCAGGCGTTCCCCTTGCCGTGCTGGAACAGGGTCTCGCGCACGAAGCCCTTCTCGTCCAGGAAGCGGACGATGCGCTCCTCGCCCTTGACGATCTTGCGCGTCTCGGTGGAGCAGTGTGCGTACTCGGCCATGTAGCAGAGCGGCACCTTCTCGGCGCGGAACGTGCGGCCGGACTGGTCCAGGAAGCGCATCGCCCGGTTCAGCGACACCTCGCACTCCCACAGGTGCGGCACCACGTCCGGGTTCCGGGTCGCGCGGTTCATGCTAGGGTCGAGGTAGTTCCACACGAAGTGCCGGATGAACGGGAAGCGGCCGACCAGCGTCTTCACCAGCACGTCGAGCGTGCCCGCGTTGTAGTGGTTGATGGTCGTGTTGATGTCGATGTTCACGCCCGCGGCGTGGACGTTCTCGATGGCCTTCAGCACGTTCGCGAGCGAGTCCGTGTTGCACGTCAGGAAGGCCTGCACCTCCGGGTCCGCCGACTGCACGGACACGTGGACGTGGTCCAGGCCGCGCGCGGCGAGGTCGCGCGAGAGCGCCGCGTCCGCCAGCTTCTGGCCGTTGCTGATGATGCGGGCGTGGATGCCGCGGGACCGCGCGTACTCGATGATCCCGCCCAGGTCGGGGTGCATCGTCGGCTCGCCGCCCGTCAGGATCACGCCGTCGTAGCCGCGCTCGACGAAGTCGTCCACCTGCGCGCGCGCCTCGTCCGGCGTGAGCGTCGCCTCGCGCTCGGGGTTCGAGCAGAACCGGCACTTCTGGTTGCAGAGCCGCGTGACCTGGATGTAGCCCAAGTTCGCCACGTCAAACCACCTTCTTCGGATCGAGTACGCCCAGCCCCCGCCGGCGGGCGACCTCCACGTGGACCCCGCAGCAATCATCGCACACCTCGCATTGCCGGCACCGCAGGCTCTTCACGCGGTACAGGCGGCGGATGAAGAACGCCACGAACCGATCCACGACGACCCGGCCGTCGTCGCCCACCACGCCGGAGTCGGGCGTCGGCGCCGCCACGTCCCCGGGCCCCCCCATGCACCTCGGCAGCGGCGGCTCCGCGTCGGCGGGGGCGGTGCGGTCCCAGTCCCCGGCGGCGTAGCGGCGCGCGGCCGTGCAGAAGCCCTCGATGAAGCACGACCCGCAGCGCGGCCCGAGGCACGCGGGGTCGCGGCCGTCCGCGAAAAGCTCGCGGAAGGACTCGCGCTCGCCCAGCACCTCGTCGTACAGCTTGTGCGGGTCCTGGAACAGCTCCTCGTGGCCCTCCAGGAACCGGATCGGCAGCCGGTTCGTCCACAGGTACAGCCCGGGCGTGCCGGCCAGCGCCAGCGCGCGCTCAAGCTCCAGCCGCACCGTTGCCTCGTCCGGGTACAGCTCGGCGCGGAACTCGTCGAAGCCGCGCCCGAACGGGACCAGGTAGAGCAGGTCGAACTCGAAGACGCCCATGGCCATGTAGAACTCGAGGATCTCGCGCAGGTGCGGCAGGTTCAGCCGGTTCAGGACCACGTCCACGGACACCACGAGGCGGAGGTCCAGCGCGTTGCGGAGCCCGCGGATCGCCTGCGGGAAGGCGCCCTCCACGCCGACCAGCCGGTCGTAGAGATCGGCCCGGTGCGCGTGCATCGAGAAGGTCGCCTCGCGCAGCCCGTTCGCCGCCGCGGTGTCCGCGAACCGGCGGTAGCCCATCATGCGGCCGTTCGTGATCGTCTGGATCCAGTCGTAGCCCGACTCGCGGCCGAACGCCACGAGGTCCAGGAACCGCGGGTGGATCGTCGGCTCCCCCCCCGAGAGGATCAGCCGCTGCGCGCCGTCCGCGCGGCCCTGCACGATGCGCGCGCGGACCTGGTCCTCCGGGATCGCATGGCCGTCGTGCGCGCCCGAGTCCAGGCAGAACATGCAGCGGTTGTTGCACGCTCGCGTCAGCCGCACCCAGTGCCGTTTCTGGTGGACCGCGGCGTGCTTGACGGTGTCCAAGTCCTCTCCGGCGAGAGCCGTCGCGGGACGACGGGCGTCCCGCGGCGGTTCCTTCCTCAGCACGGTGCCTTCGGCAGCCACTCGAGCGCGTCCGGGTGCGCGCGCGAGAAGTCCTTCCTGGGCACGAACTCGTCCCAGCCGTAGTGCTCGGGATACTCGCGCCAGGGCCCCTCGCAGACCGGGTCGAACGCGCACTCGCGGCATTCCGGCCGCTTGGCCTTGCCCTCGGTCAGGCGGTGCTCCGTGTAGTCCTTGATCGTGACGTGGCCCTCGAAGATCTTGGTGCGCGGGATGATGCGCTCCGCGACCCAGGGCTCGAACCCCTCCATGAAGCAGTAGGGGATCGCCTCGGTCATGACGCGGCGGCCCGCGCGGATGCCGATCGACAGCCCCGCCTTCACGTACGGCTCGGCCAGCGAGTGGCGCGGCACCACCTGCACGAAGTCCTCCCCCGCGCTGCCGAGCGGGTGGACGAACGCGAACTGGTACTGGTCCACGCCGAGCGACACCAGGAGGCCCGCGATCTCCGGCAGGTTCCGGTAGTTCGACCGCGTCACGACCGTGTTCGTCAGCACGTTCTGGCCGAGGTCCTTGAGGTTGCGGATCGAGCGCACGGTCTGCACGAACGACCCGCTCGCCCGCGTCAGCATGTCGTGCAGCTCGGGGACGTGCCCGTGCAGCGCGGGCGAGAACTCGTTCGCGCCGGCCGCGATCAGGTCCTCGCACAGCTTCCGGTACGCGAGCATCCGGCCGTTCGTCTGGATCTGGATCGACCGGTAGCCCAGCTCCTTCGCGTACCGCACGATCTCGATCAGGTCGCGCCGGACCGTGACCTCGCCGCCGGTGAAGACGATCGCGTCCGAGTCGCGCCGCGCCTCCTCCAGAAGGCGCCGGACCTCGGCCGTCTCCTTGTTGCCGAACTTCTCGCGCTTGTTCCCCTGGACGCAGAAGACGCACCGGTTGTTGCAGTTCCAGCCCGTCTTGATGTCCACCCGCTCGGTCGCGGGCGCGCGCTCGTCGCTCATCGTCTCGCCTCACCCCTCCCGGCCCCCTGCACCGTGCCCTCGGGCACCCGCCGGACCGGCTCGAACTCGTCCCACCCGAAGCGGTCCGCGTAGCTCCTGAACACCCCCCGGCAGTACCGCTCGAAGCCGCACGCGGCGCACTCGGGACGCTTCGTCCGCGCCATCGCGTCGTGCAGGCTCTTCGCCACCTTCGCGTACCGGCCGCCGTCCTCGGCGTCGAGCGCGGCCGGCGCGTACAGGTCCAGGTCCGACGGCAGCGGCGGCGTGTCCTCCGGGCTCTTCGCGAACCCGGTCGTGCCGTCCGGCTCGAAGTGGAAGTAGCGCTCGACGTAGCCGCGGACGCGGTCCGGCAGGCGCTCGGTCGCGCAGTACGGCACGTCGAGCAGGAACACCTTCGCCACGCCCTCGGGCGGCAGGCCGCGCACGAAGCGGTCGAACTCCGCGACCACCTCCGAGTAGCGCGGCACGATTGCGTCGAACATCCGGGCGGCCCGGCCGTCGGGCATGACCACGTTGAAGACGTGCTGGTCCACGCGGAACGGCGCCATCGCGTCGTAGAACGCGTGGAACATCGTGTGGTTGCGCTTGTTGACCACGTACGACGTGTGGACCTTCAAGGCCGGGAAATCGCGCCGCAGGATCATGAGGTTCGCGAGCCCCGCGAGCGCCTGCACGTAGGCGCCCCTGGTGCGGGTCAGGGCGTCGTGCGTCTTCGCGTCAGGGCCGTGGATCGACACGAGCACGTGGTTCAGCCCCGCCTCCAGCAGCGAGCGCGCGTACGGCCGGTAGGACAGGCGGCGGCCGTTCGTGATCAGCCCGACCGTCGCGAAGCCGAGGTCGCGCGCCATGGCCACGTACTCGGGGAGCTTCGGGTGGAGCGTGGGCTCGCCCGACGTGAACATCACCTCGCCGCCGTGCGGGTTGGCGGCGGCCATCATTCGGCGCACGTCCTCGGGGGTCTGGGCCGTCAGGCGCTCGAAGCGCGCCTCCCGGTCCTCCTCCATGCAGAACAGGCAGTTGTTGTTGCAGGAGTAGCCCACGCAGACGTGGAGCCGCTCCCCCGTGACGGACTCGCCGGGCAGGATCATCCCGTCGTCGCCGTCCCGTCTCCCGTCCTCCGTCCGCCCGCCGCCCAACTGCCGGGTGCTCCCCGTCCGGATCCGCGGGGTATTCTAGTGAGTGATCGCGGATCGTGCACGCGAACGAAGCCGGACAAACGTGTATAAGACGACTTTGGAGGTGCGACGACGTGGACCTGTCAACTCGTGGTTCGGAGATGCCGGCCTCGCCGCTGCGGCGGCTGGCCGCGCTGGCGACCGACGCGGAGCGGCGCGGGATTCGCGTGCTCCGGCTCAACATCGGGCAGCCGGACGTGCCGACGCCCTCCGAGGTGCTCGAGGCGGCTCGCGCGTTCCGCGGACCGGTGCTGGGGTACGGTCCGTCGGACGGCCTGCCGGAGACCCGCGCGGCGATCGCGGAGTACCTGGCGGGTGTCGGTTCTCCGGTCGCGCCGGAGGACGTGGTGGTCACGACGGGCGCGAGCGAGGCGATCCTGTTCGCGCTGTCCGCGGTCTGCGACCCGGGCGACGAGGTCCTGGTGATCGACCCGCTCTACGCGAACTACATCGGGTTCGCCTGCATGGCCGGCGTCCGGCTCGTCCCGGTCGCGGCGAGCCCCGAGGACGGGTACCGGCTGCCTTTGGTCGCGCGTCTCGAGGCCGCGGTCGGGCCGCGGACCCGGGCGGTCCTGTACAGTTCTCCCTCGAACCCGTCAGGCACGGTGCTGCGGCGCGACGAGGTGGCGGCGCTGGTCGACCTGGCGGCGCGCCGGGACCTGTTCCTGCTCGCGGACGAGGTCTGCCGCGAGTTCGTGTACGACGGGGCCCGTCTCGCGGGGGCGCTGGAGGTCGCGACTGCCGCCGGCGAGGCGGGACGCGTCGTCCTTCTGGACAGCATCTCGAAGCGTTTCTCGGCCTGCGGCGCGCGCGTGGGCTGGATCGCGACCACGAACACCGACGTCCGCGACGCCTGCCTGCGGTTCGGGCAGGCCCGCCTGTGCGCGCCCACGCTCGGCCAGCACATGGCCGCGGCCGGCTTCCGCGCGCTCCCGCGGTTCCTCCCCCCCGTGATCGACGAGTTCCGCCGCCGGCGTGACGTGGTCCTCTCCGCGCTCTCGCGCATCCCCGGCGCGGTCTGCCCGCGGCCCGAGGGCGCCTTCTACGTGATGCCGCGACTGCCGATCGACGACGCGGACGCGTTCGCGGCGTTCCTGCTCCGGGAGTTCTCGCACGGCGGCGCCACCGTGCTGGTCGCGCCCGGCACCGGCTTCTACGCCACGCCCGGCCAGGGCCGCCACGAGGTCCGCCTCGCGTACGTTCTCGGATCACCGGCCCTGGAAGCGGCGATGGATCTGCTGGTACGCGGGGTCGAGGCGTACGCGGGCCTCACCACCCGCGGGACATGAGGTCGACCAGGTCGCGCCGCGACAGCACCTTCTCGCACTCCGCCCAGGACGGGCCGTCCTCGCGCGCGAGGTCGCGGTAGCGGACGTCGAACGCGTCCGCGGCCTTGCGCTTCGTCGTGTACTCCGACAGGCGCTCGTCGAGGCGCTCGATCTCCTCGATCCAGTCGTCCTCGATCACGTCCGGCAGGGACCCGAGCAGGTCGTATCGATCCTTCATGCGCCTGGAGACGGCGGCATAGACCTCCTCGTCGCGGGTCCCCTGGTACACGAGGTTCAGCATGTCCACGCTGGCGCGGGCCTGCCCGAAGCGCCGGATCCGCCCGATCCGCTGCTCGATGCGCGACGGGTTCCACGGCAGGTCCACGTTGACGAGGGTCCCGAGCGTCTGGAGGTTCAGCCCCTCGCACGCCGCGTCGGTCGCGACGACGAGCCGGATCGCGCGACTCCGTACCGCCGCCTTGATCTGCTCGCGCTCGACCGCGCGCCGCTCGTCCCCGAGGAGCACCGCCGAGCGGGATCCCCCGGCGTAGACCGCCACCTGCTGCCCCGGGAACTGGCGCGCGAGCACGGTCGCCACGCGCTCCACCGTGTCGTAGTACTGGCTGAAGACGATGCAGCCGAACCGGATCCAGTCGCGCTCGCGCAGGAAGTGGACGACCGCGGCGAGCTTCGGGTCGGCGTCCCGAGCGTGCAGGTGCCGCAGCATCTCGGACAGGTGGACCGCCTCGTCGCCGATCTCTCCGATCTCGGCCGCGAGGTCCTCGTCATCCGGTTCCTGCCGCAGCAGGCGCGTCGCGGTCGCGACCCCGGCGGCGTACGACGAGCACACGCGCTGGAGGATCATGCCCTTCAAGAACGCGGCGCCCGGCTTCCGGTGCGTCACGGCGTCCGCGAACCGGGTTGCGGCCTCGTACGCGAGGTCGAACTCGTGCGTCGTCCGCAGCGCGACCCCCTCGAACATCGGCAGCGGGACCGCGTCGTTCGGCCAGACGTCGATCCCGATCCTCGGGAGCAGGCCGTCGTCCTCCAGCTTCCGGCGCCTGCGGATGACCACGTGCCGGACGACCGGGTTGTGCAGCCGCAGGAACGGGACCCCGTCCCGGCCGTCCCGCAGCCGGTCGGCCAGCGTCTCCCGCGTAGCCGCCGGGAGGTCGTGGACCGCGTGGTCGGTGAAGAAGCGGTCGCCGGCCAGGTCGAGGTCCGACCGGACGTGGTCGAAGATCGCGTCCTCGTCCCGCGGGGGCACGGGGTTCCTCAGGAACGGCCACGCCTCGTCCCCGTTCGCGATCACCTTCTTCCCGGTCAGGATCGGGATCGCGACCTCGGGCCGGCGCCACGGGCTCCCGGCCCGCCCGAGCACGTGGTCCACGTCCCGGGAGAGGACGTCGAGCAGGTCCCATAGCTGCGCCTGTTCGGTCTGGATCGGGGTCGCGGTCCCGAGCAGGACGTTCTTCGCGTGCGGCGCGAGGTCCCTCATGAACGCGAGCAGGTTGTTCGGCTCGCCGCTCCCCCCGAGCCCGCGCTCGACCCGGGCCCGGTGCGCTTCGTCCAGGATGAGCGTGCCGAGCCTCCGGACGCCGAGCAGCGCCTCGCGTTCCGGGGTCATCTGCACCACGAGCCCCGTGGACACGATCGCGATGCGGTACGGGCAGCGCACAACGTCCTCGGGCCCGCGCGTCCGGACGACGCGGCCGTCCGGGTCCACCCAGACCTTGCTCCGCGAGTCCCAGACCGCGGACGGGATCCCGAGCTTGTCGCTCATCTCGGCCTGCCACTGCCAGCACAGGTTGGCAGGGCAGAGCACGAGCGCCGGGCCGTCGTCGAGCAGGCACGCGACCAGCGCGCTCGCCGCGAGCGAGAGCGTCTTGCCGACCCCGACCTCGTCCGCGAGCAGCAGTCGCGCCTTCCCGTAGGTCTGCCGGTGGCGCAGGAACAGGGCCACGAAGGCGCGCTGCCAGGATTTCAGCTCCTCGCCCTGGCGGTACAGCGGCGCCTCGACCAGGGCTGCCGGCGCGACCTCGTCCTCCGGGATGTCCTCGACGCGGACCTGCCGCTTGCGGGCGGACCGGCCGATCTCGGCCACGACCGCGTCGCTGAGCGGCACGCTCCGCTCCCACAGGTGGTCGAACTCGGCCTGGACGAAGGCCACCCCGTCGGCGGACTCGTCCTCCCAGACCAGCTCGTAGTTCTTGTCCCACCCCTCGCGGGTCTCGTTCAGGCTGCCCATGAACGAGGTCGCGGCCCCGTCGGGCCGCCGGATTACGCCCGCCTTGCCGTGCAGGAACGGCGCGTCCCCGGCCGGCACCACCCGGACCTCGACGTTCCCGCGCCGCAGCAGGTCGTAGAGCGCCTGGTACCGCGGCCGATCCAGCAGGGTGTCGATATCGCGGTCCGCGCGGTTCCAGCGCTCGAGCAGCGCCGCGTCCCGCGCTGCCTGGGCCGCGTGGATGTCGGCCGGGTCCACGTCCGCGTTGCACACGACCCGCACCCGGCCGACCGAGGCCAGCTCCTCGCCGGCCAGCTCGAACAGGGACGACCGGAAGTAGCCCGCGATGCGGTCGTAGCCGCTCGCCCCCGCCAGCCGATCCTTCAGGAACGCGTGGCCGAGCCGGCCGTGGCGAGAGGAGAAGCGGCGGAGCAGCCCGCCGGTCGCGAAGGCCGTCGCGTCTCCCCGTCCGCCGCCGCTCATGCGCCCACCCGCTCGTTCCGGATGAGGCCGAACACGATGCGCGCGGCCCGCGCCTCGTCCTCGTCCGTTCTGCCGCGCCTCGCCGCGAGGTAGGCCGCGATCGCGGCGAGGTCGTCGCGCCGGCGGTCGTAGTCGAACAGGTCGCCGACCAGGTCGCGCAGGTGGGCCAGCACGAGGCCGCCGTCCACGTCCGACCGGACCTCCCACATCGCGAACAGGACCGCGCGGGTCAGGGACGGGCCGAACTCCGTCACCCCGAAGTCCCCCTTCCGGAAATCCCACGAGGTCTTCAGCCGGGCCTCGTTCGGCTTCAGCGATCGCATCAGCGGCGCGTATTCCGGGACCCGGAACGCCTTCGCGAAGTTCTGGTAGTTGTCCAACTTGCGGGCGCCCGCGGCCTCCACGTCCACCATCTTCAGGTAGAAGCGTTCGGCGCCCTCGAGGCGCTCCCAGACGCGCGCGTCCATGCCTTCGGGCACGAGCTGCTCGTTCGCGACCTGCACCGCGAACTCGACGACCTCGCTGACGAGCGAGCGCTCACCCTTGACGCCCCTGTAAGAACCCCCAAACGGGCCGGAAACGGTGCGCGGGGGGTAAATCGGCCCGTATGACTTCGCGGGGTTGCGTGCGCGTACCCCCCGCGAAATGGGCTTCTGGAGGCTTTTTGCGAGGGCGTCACCCTTGACCCGCGGCCGGGTCGCCTCGCGGGTCATGTCCACCCCGTCGATGCGCGTGTACCCGGTCAGCACGCGCAGCGCGGCCGCGTAGCCGGCCATCTGCAAGTCCGCGTCCTCGAAGAGGTTCTCGATCCGGCCGTGGCCCTTGAGCGACTGGTTCAGCCCGACCATGGTCGCGACCTGCCGCGCGACCTCGTCCTTGACCTCGGCCACGACCTCGTCCCGCCAGCCCGACTCGCTGCCCCGGCGCAGGCGTGCGACGAGGACCACCGTGCCCTGGACGTACCCCCCCTTCTTGATCTCCGAGGTGGTCTCCGTGTCGGCTTCAAGTGGCGCTGCTTCTTTCCGATGAAGCCCCACAGTTCGTCAAGTCGAACGCGGCGACACGTCAGCCCCCGCATCTTCTCGTTCATCACGTCCGCCGCGTGTTCCCCGGCCTTCACCCCGAGCCGCATGATCGTGTCACGATGAACCCCGGTCATGCGCTCGGTAGAGCGGATGGAGCAGCCTTCTACCAGGGCCGACAACACGGCAACCTGCTTCTCGGGCTTCAACACGTTGTCGGCTCTCGCGTAGGAGCGTGATCCACCGGTCCATGCTTCCCGCTCTGGGGCAGAGGGCATCCCGGGGATCCCGGTACGAGGGAGTGGGAAAGGGACAGGGGCGAAGGCTCTCGGATTGCTC
>VGRB01000186.1 GCA_016875475.1 Deltaproteobacteria bacterium | reverse complement strand
GGGGCGCCACGAGGAAAGAGGGAGTCTTCATGGATGCTCCTCGCCCCGGGGGCCCGGGAGGAGGCCGTCCCCCCCCCGGGCCCGCCGGTCGCCGTCACTTGCCGCCCCGGGCCGCCGCGCGGTCGCAGACCCCGTCGCCGTTCGCGTCCACGAACCCGCGCCCGAGGCCCTTGCCCATGCCCTGCCCCTTGCCGAGGCCCTGGCCCTTGCCCGCGCCGTTCCCCTTCCCGCCCTTGCCGTGGCGGTACCGGTTGCCCTTGCCCGCGCCGTCCCCGGCGTACCGGTCGCACACGCCGTCGCCGTCCGCGTCCACGAACGCCGCGCCGCTGCCGGCCATGCCCGCCTGGACGCCCTTGCCGGCGCCCTTCCCGGGCACCGCGTCGTCCGCGAGCGCGAGGGCCGGGAGGCTCGAGATCGCCATCGCCACCACCAGGTTCCGCAGGGTCTTCCTCATGAGCGCACCTCCTTGTGGATCGCCACTCCGGCCCGCCAATCGGGCCGGCACCAGGAGGTCATTGCAGCCGGTGTGCCAGGGGTGCCGGCGATCCGCAAGTGCCCGTATTTTCACAGTTCCAGCCGGCAGGCGGCCCGCGCCGCCCGCCCGCCGCTCGACGTTTTCGTCGAGGACTCGACGCGACCGTCGAGCCGCGTCACAGCCCGAGCCGCCGGATCTTGTAGCGGATGGCGCGCTCGGACACGCCCAGCTCCCGCGCGGCCGCGCTCTGGTTCCCCCCGTTCCTCGCGAGCGCCGCGCCGATCAGGTCGCGCTCCAGGCGATCGACCTGCTCCTCCAGCCCGCCCCCGGAGGCGGTCGCGGCCCGCGGCCCGTCCGGCGGCGCCGGCGCAGGGAAGTCCTCGGGCTCGAGCAGCGGCCCCTCGGCGAGCACCAGGGCGCGCTCGACCAGGTTTTCCAGCTCGCGCACGTTCCCCGGGAAGTCGTGCCGCGCCAGCGCCGCGAGCGCATCGGCCGACGCCCCCCCCACCCCGGTCGCGGACAGGTCCGCGTGCTTGCGCAGGAAGTGCTCGACCAGCCGCGGGACATCATCGAGCCGCTCGCGCAGCGCGGGCATCCGGATCGTCACGACGTTCAGGCGGTAGTACAGGTCCGCCCGGAACTCGCCGCCCGCGATCCGCTTCTCCAGGTCGCGGTGGGTCGCCGCGATCACGCGGGCGTCGGTCTCGATCTCCTCGGTCCCGCCCACCCGCTCGAAGCGGCCGGTCTGGAGCACGTTCAGGAGCTTGACCTGCACGCCCGGCGGGATGTCGCCGACCTCGTCCAGGAACAGGGTCCCCCCCCGCGCCAGCTCGAATCGCCCCGGCTTCCGGGCGGCCGCCCCGGTGAACGCCCCCTTCTCGTGGCCGAACAGCTCCGACTCGACGAGCGTCTCGCTCAGCACGGCGCAGTTCAGCGTGACGAACGGCCCGTCCCGCCGGCCGGACAACCGGTGGATCGCGCGCGCGACGACCTCCTTGCCCGTGCCCGACTCGCCGAGGATCAGGACCGACGCACGCGTCGGCGCGACCCTGGCCGCGAGGTCCTTCACCTGCCGCAGGGCGCGGCCGTCCCCGACCAGATCCGCGAACGCCGCCCCCGCGTCGACCGCCTGCCTGAGCGACCGGTTCTCGCGCGCAAGCGACACCCGCTCGAGCGCCTTCTCGACAAGCGCCTCCAGGCGCACCAGGTCCACCGGCTTCGCCACGAAGTCGTACGCGCCCGCGCGCATCGCCCGGACCGCGTCCTCGACGGTGCCGTACGCCGTGATCACGATCGCCTGGAGGTCCGGGTGCGCGCGGCGCAGGTCCGCGAGCAGCGAGATCCCGTCCGGCCCGCCCAGCCGCAGGTCCGTCAGCAACAGGTCCACCGGCGCCGCCGCCGCGACGCCGCGCGCCTCGGTCGCGGACCCGGCCTCGTCCACCGCGTACCCCCTCTTCCGAAGGAACCCCGCCAGCGTCTTCCGCTGGGCCGCGTCGTCATCGACCACCAGCAGGGTCGCCCGTCCAGACTCGTCCATGGCTACGTCGTCCCTCCTCGCGGGATCGTCACTGTCACCTCGGTCCCGCGGCCGGGCGCGGAGGCGAGCGCGAGCGTCCCGCCGTGCGCCTCGACCAGCCGCTTCGCGAGCGGCAGCCCGAGCCCCGTCCCGTGCGCCTTGGTGGTGACGAACGGCTCGATCGCGCGCGACAGCGTCGCGTCGTCCATCCCCGGACCGTCGTCGACCACCCGCAGCCGGAACACGGCCCCGTCGCAGCCCGCCGTCACGGTCACGCGCCCGCCGGCCGGCACCGCGTCGAGCGCGTTTGCGACCAGGTTCGTCACCACCTGTGCCAGCCGCCGCCGGTCCAGGCGCACCTCGCCGGCGCACGTGCAGTCCACCGCCAGGACCTTCGATTCCCGCTCCGCCCGCAGCGCCATCGGCGCCAGCACCTCGCGCACCAGCGTGGCGGCGTCGTGCGGCGCGCGATCGAGCGCGAGCGGCCGGCCGAGGTCCAGGAACTCCGACACCACGCGCTCGACGCGGTCCGATGCGTCCGCAGACATGCGCAGCAGCTCGTCGTACTCGGCCCGGTCGCCGGGGGGGACCTCGAACTCGGCGCGCAGGCGCTGGATCGCCATCCCGATCGCGTTCAGGGGGTTGCGGACCTCGTGCGCCACCGTGGCCGCCATGTGCCCGAGCGACTGCCAGTGACGCGCCTCCTCGTCGCGGTGCCGGAGCGCCTCGTCGTGCTCCCGGCGCTTCCGGGCCGCGCGGGCAAGCGCGAACGCCAGCGCCGCCGACAGGAGGACCGCGGCGCCCAGGACGGCGCTGCTCACGACCTGCCGCCGGTCGATCCGCCGCTTCAGGTCGGACAGGCCGGACGCGTCGAGGCCCATCCGCAGGACCGCCCGCGTCCCGTCCCCCAGGAGGAGCGTCCCGACCACCTCCAGCACCGGCGCGCCGCCCCGCTCCGTGAGGCGGCTCGTCTCCGTGCCTTCTCCCGCGTCGAGCACCGCGTGCAGGAACGGGTCGTCCGCCCACGACGACACCGGCCCCGGGTTCGGCGAGGCCGCGAGGATCCCCCCCGCGTCCTGGATCACCACGTAGTCCAGCTCGCGATCCCGCAGCGACGACAGGAGCGGGCCCAGGCCGACCTCGCGCCGCATCTCGTCCAGCCGGGCCCGGTCGCGGCACACGACCGTCACCGCGCCGCCGTCCGCGCGACGCGCGCAGTAGAGGCCGAGCGCGCGCGCCGCCGCCGGCTCCGCGAAGTCCGGGTCCGGCGCGGCCGCGACCGCGTCGACGAAGGCCTCGCGGCGCGGCTCCGGCACCGGGCCGAAGCACCCGCGCAGGCCGCCCGCGTCGCGCGTCGCCCAGACCGAGAGGTCCTCGACGCGGTCGACCACGTCCTCGCACTCCTCGGGGCGAGCGGGGCCGAGCAGGCCGAGCAGGTCCGCGATCCCCCCCGCGGACAGGGAATAGACGAGGTCCGTGGCCCAGGCCGCCTCCTGCATGCCCTCGCGGACCAGCTTGCCGGCGAACGCCGCGTGCGACTCGTACAGGGCGCGCACGCCCTCGAACTGGCGCTCCTGCTCCAGGTGCGTGGTCACGCCGAGCGCGCCGGCGAGCGCGAGCGTCACGGCGGGAATCGCCCAGAAGCGGCCGGCGGAGCGAGTCAAGCCACGGTCCCCTGCACCCCCCGGCAATGGTACCCGAATCCGCCGGCTGCCGAGGCCGCGGTCAGAAGTCCGCCGAGAATTCGAGGAGCCACGCGTGCGCGTGGTCCGCTCCGGGGACCTGGGGCTTGAGCGGGTGGTCGTACCGCCACCGGACCCCGGCGCGGATCGACGGCGCTCGCGACGACGCGAGGACCGGCAGCCGGAGGTCGATCCCGGCGGCAAGGTCGATGCCGGGGAGCGCGACCGGCCGGTACCGTACGAACAGGCTGTGCGCCCCGACCTTCACGTCCGCGCGCAGGACCTTCGGGAGCGACCGGATCGGGTCCTTGCGGGCGGGCGCAGCGGGCACGACCAGGTCCGGGGCCGGTCCGTCGCGCGCGGCGGACGTCGCGACGAGCCCGGCGTCGATCCCGTCGGCGCGCGCCGCGGGCACGCCGGTCGCGAGCGCCGCCATTGCCGCGACCGCCGCGATCGCCGGGATCGCCGGGATCGCCGGGATCGTGCACGAGGTCCTCATCGCATCCGTCCCCGTCCGCGCGGTGCCCGCCCACCGGGACCGCACGAGCCGAGGGTTGCAAGGAGGGCGCCGGGTCGCCGATCTCACGCAACGCACTGCTCCGCCTGCATTTTCGTGGCCGCTTGATCGTCCACACTCGACGAGAACGTCGCGCGCTCGACGTTCTCGTCGAGGGTGCGCGAAGAGGACCCTTGCACCGGGGGGTACGGATGTGGCATTGCGCGTTTGCACTTCGTGCGACCGCGTGCACTTCTCGAGACTCGACGTGGCGCGACACGCGGACGGGGGGCGGGAGCCGGTCTGGTTCGCGTACCGGACGACCGCGGCGCACGAGGCAGCGCACGGGGACTTCCTCGTGATCGAGGTCCGGGCGGACGGGATCGAACAGGACTTCGACGTCCCGGGACCATACGGCCATTGACGGGGGACGGAGTGCAGCAGGCGCGGGTCGTCGCGGCGGTGGCGTGGGCGCACGGCCTGTGCCCCGCTCCCGCCGGCGCGGACGAGCCGCTCCCGCCCGCCGCTCGCCGCGCGCCGGACGACGCCCCGACGCGCTCCGAACGCCGCCCCGAGGACCTGCCGGACGCGAACGAGACCTTATGGTTCGGGCGCGTGCGCGGGGGCGCGCCCGACCTCGCGACCATCCGCGAGCTGGCCCGGTGCAACGCGCAGCCGGGCTCGACGCGGGCGTTCGCGCGGACGGTGCGCGCCGTGATCCGGCCGGACGGCCAGTACCTGCGGACGTGCCGCGAGATGGGCCGGGCCCCGGACCTGCCGCCGGTCGCACTGTTCTGGGGGGAAGGCGACCCGGTCATCCCGGTCGCCCACGGCCGCGCCGCGCTCCACCGCCTGCGCCACGCGACCCTGAGGGTCAGCGAGAATGAGGCGCCAAGGCGAGCGGAGGCGGATCGGGATGCCGGCCGTCCCCCTTGCGTCCGCAGGCCGCAAGGGGGGCCCAGCGCGGGGGTGCACGGATGACTGAGCTTATCCGCGCGATAAGTGACAGGAATCCGGGGGTCCCCGCAACGAAGGCCGGTGCCCGAGACACCCCGCGCAGCCGGCGATCGATATTCTCGCTGACCCTGTGACCGTCTATCCCGGCGCGAGCCACTTCCCGCACGTGCAGTCGCCTCGGCGGTTCGCTTCGGACCTGTCGGCCTTCCTGCTCGACCCGGACCGCAAGGCCGCGGAGTTGCCGTTCGCGTGCCCGGGCGCCGCTGCGGGCCCGCCGACGCTGCCCGTCGCCGCGTGCGCCCGCTGCGACCGGCGCGACGCCGGAGAGCCGGGGGCCCCGGTCGCGGAGCCCGCGACGTCCAGGGCGGGGTGACGCGCCGCTACTGCTGCGGCACGCAAAGCCCTTCGGCCGTGCAGACGAGCGCCCGGCCGGGGGGATGAGGGCAGTCCGCGGCGAAGTCGCACGCGGGGGTGCACACCTTCTGCCCCCCCGGGTCCGCCACGCACCTGCACCCCTTCGCCGCGTCGGGCGGGCAAGCCCACGCCGCCGTGCAGAAGCCGTCGTCGAGACACGGCACCGGGCCGATCGGGCCCGCGTCGGACGGGACGTCGAGGTGCGGCGGGGCGTCGGGTGGGGGCGGCGCGTCGAACGGGGACGAGACGTCCGGCGGGACCACGTCCGGCGGCGGGACCACGTCCGGCGGCGGCATCACGTCCGGGGGCGGCGGGAGGTCGCCCGGCGGCAGCCCGTCCGGCAACGTCACGTCGGGCGGCACGGGCACGTCCTGGAGCGGCGGCAGGTCGCCCGGGCGCGGCACGTCCGGAAGCGGCGGCATCGAGTCGGAGTCCCGGTCCGGGATCGGCGGCGGCCCGTCGGACGGGAACACGTCGCCGGGCCCGTGCTCGCCCCCGGGGCCGTGATCCCCGAACGGGCCCGGGTCCGGGATGCCGGGGTCGCCGACGCCCGGGTCGAGCCCCGGCCCGGGGTCGTCGACCGGCCCGGGATCGAGGCCGGGACCGGGGTCGTCGACGGGCCCCGGATCGAGCGTCGCCGGATCGGGCGGGCCCGGATCGGACGGGCCCGGATCCTCGCCGCCCGGGTCCGCGACCTCGGTGCCGCCTTCGTCGCCCGGGGCCTGCGCGTCGGCGGGTCCGCCGCCGCCGGCGCCGGAGCACGCCGCCAGCCATGCGAGCGAGGCCGCCAGGAGCACGAGCACGCGAGCGCGGTCCATGCGTCCCTCCTCGTGGCGAGTCTACGCGATCCGTGGGATGGGGACGTGGATGCTACGGGACTGGCATGGGCAGGCCGGAGGTTTCGACCAGCGCGAGCAGGACCGCGCCGACGCCGTAGCCGAGGTCGTCCGCGACGGGGAGCGACTCGTAGTACTCGAAGGTCCCGGCCTCGGTTCCGACCGACACGCCGGACACGACCGGGCGGCCCAGCGCGTCCTTCGTCAGCGCGCCGCGCACGCCCGCCATGGCCCGCGCGATCGCGGGCAGGACCTCGCTGCCGAGGTACCCGGACCGCCAGCCGCGCGCCAGCCCGTAGGCGAACAGCGCGCCGGTCGAGGTCTCGAGGTAGGTCTCGCCGGGCCGGTTCAGCACGATCCACCACTGCCCCGACGCGGCGTCCTGGGTCGCGAGCACGCCCTTCGCGTGCGCCGCGAGGATCGCCTCCGCCGCCGCGTCGGCCTCGCCCCGGTCGCGCCGCGCGCGCAGGTAGTCGTACCCCGCCGCCGACACCCAGCCGTTCCCGCGGCCCCACCAGATGTCCGTGTCCACGGGCTTGCCGTAGTTGTACGCGTGCACGAACAGCCCCCCTTCGGACTGGAGGTGGTCCGCGAACACCCGGATCTGCCTGCCCATCTCGTCGAGCCTCGCGGCCTCGCCCGCGTACTCGCCCCAGCGCGTCAGCAGCGTCCCCACCATGAACAGCGAATCCACCCAGAGCGTCGCGCCCGGGAAGTCGGCCGTGCCCCAGTGGTTGATCCCGCCGTCCTCGGTCCGGGTCGCGACCTCGTCCACGTAGTGCAGCGCGTCCTCGACCACCTTCCGGTACTTCGGATCGCCGGTCTCCATGAAGAGGTACGCCGCGGCCTGGGCGGGCGACGCGCTGTCCGAGCTGAACATCACGTAGCCCATCTCGAGGTTCCGGTCCATCCACGCGCGGATGTAGTCGAAGTAGCGCGCGTCGCGCGTCACCCGGTACAGCTCCCACATCCCCGTCATCAGGACCGCGACCTCCCAGGTCCAGCCGAGCGAGCCGGCGGCGAAGACGTCCGTGTAGCGGTCCGCGATCGCACGCGCGAGCGCGACCCCCTCGGTCCCCGGCTCGCGCCGCGCCGCGTAGCACGCCCTGTCCGGTGGGGCGCCCGCGCACCAGTCGAACGGCGCGATCGGCGCCGGCGTCGCGAGCCGGGCGCCCCCCGCGAAGTCGAGCACGAGCCGGTGGTCCCCGGCCGCGACGTCGTAGTGCGCAGCGTCGAACTCCGCGCGCACGAACGGGTTGTCGAACCGCTCCTCGAAGCGCAGCGGGACCTCCTCGCCGTCCACGACGAGCGGCTCGTTCCACCCGAACCCCACCGTCCCGCGGCGGGGCGCCTGCCACGTCACCCGGAACCCGTCCGCGAACCCGTCCCCCCCCGCGTCCGCCACCGGGTCGGCGCGGATCCCGGACGCGGCGAGCGCCTCGCGGAACGCCGCGAACGCGCCCCACTCGGCGGCGTCGCCGACCATCACGACCCACGCGTTCTGCGCCCCGTCCGCGACCAGGTCGAACGGTTTGCCCGCGTTGCCGAAGACCTCGGGCTGGCCCTCGCGCCAGCGCGTCGGGCGGTGCGACCACAGCCCCACGAACCCGCCGTCCTTCCGGCCGAACGTCCACTGCCCCGCGCCCGCCACCTCGTCGAAGTGCGCGTGCGGGAAGTAGGCGTGCGTCTCGTCGCGGTAGTCGAACTGCGCGAGCCCAAGCGGCTTCGGCGCGTACTGCGGGGCGTACAGGATCACGGCGAGGTCGCGGTGCTGGCCGATGCGCGGCAGCGAGCTGTCCCCGGTCCAGTAGCCCGCGCCGTGCTCGTCGGACGACCCCCAGTTCCAGCCCGCCGGGACCGGCTGCCCCTCGGGGACCGGCAGCTTCCCGGGGTGCGTGGTGAAGACCACCGCCGCCTCGGACAGCGTCGCCTGCCACGCGTGGACCTGCATCGCCGCGCTGCCCGCGCGGTAGTCCTGCGCGCTCGACAGCATCGCGTCCGCGGACCGGAACGTCCGCGTGTGGACCTCGGTCAGCAGGCCGGAGTTGAACAGCCGCCAGAACGTCGAATAGACCGGGTGGATCTGCTCCAGCAGCACGTTCACGGGCTGCGACAGGTCCAGCAGGCTCGATACGACCGAGATCGGCTCGAACTGCGTGTCCCACAGACCGTATCGCGTCGCCACGTCGAGCGTCATCGGCAGGACCGGCCACGCGGTCATCGCGCCCGCGGACCACCACAGCGCGAGCGCCTCCTCACCCCACGTCAGCCCGTACGGAGGCGGCGGCACGGGGTCGCCAGGGGCGGCGGGAGGCTGCTCCGGGACCGGCAGGTTCATCCGCTCGCGGTCCTCCATCGCGGCGTCGGACAGCGCGACGGCGCGCACGGCGTAAGGCATCGCGTACTTCCTGGACCGCGCGAACAGCGTCGCCGCGCCCGGCACGCCCCCGCGCCACGGGACGCTCGTGTCGTCGAAGAACAGCTTCGTCGCGTCGAACGTGTCCTGGAGCACCGCCGCGGGCTTGTCCTTGATGTACGAGCGGCCGTGCGTCACGCCCATGTTGCCGCGGTGGACGTGCAGCGCCACGTCGAGCCAGAACAGGTCGAGCACCATGGCGGCGCGGCGCGCGACCTCGGGGTCGTCCGACCATTCGACCAGCGAAATCAAGGGGTTCATGTCCCAGTTGTAGTAGACGTCCGAGTGCCACTCGGTGAACCCCCACCGGGCGCGCTCGTCCAGCCAGCGCAGGATCTCCGGGCGCGCGCGGTCGCGGTGCCACGCGCCGGTCTGCCCGGTCACCGCGAACGTGCGGTCCGGGAAGCGCTGCCCCATCAGGAACTCGACCGTGCGGAAGATCAGGACGTGGTTCTCGGACCAGTACCACATCGTGTCCCGGACCGGCTTGCCGTCCGCCTCGCGCGCGGGCGTCGGGTCCGAGAACCAGTACTTGAACGACGCCAGAGCGTCCTCGATCCGCGTCCGCACCACCGCGGGGAGCGCGGGGTGGTCGCCGGCGGCGTAGAGCAGGTTCACGAGCCGGCACGCGTCGAAGTCGCTCGTGTCCTTCAGCCGGTACATCTTGTCGAAGACCGCGTCGAAGGCGTCCGGCGGGACCGAGTCCGCGGGCACGTCCGGCGATCCCAGCCGCTCGCGGCAGGCGAGGTGCGCGACCACGTGCATGGGATTGCGGCCGTCGAGCGGCATCGCGCACAGGCGCGACAGCAGGTCGAGCGCGCGCGCCTCCTGCCACGCGGGGATGCCGTCCGGCATCGGAGGGGGCAAGTCCGGGGCGACCTCCGCCGCGTCCGTCGCGTCGACGCCGGGGACGCCGGCGACCGCGTCGGCGCCGCCGCCCACCGGGCCGTCGTCGCCGCCGCACGCCGCCGCCGACACCCACGCAGCCGCCAGGACCGCGCTCCACCGGCACCGCATGACGCACCCCGCCCCGCGCCCGCGACGAGTCTAACCCAGGCATTCCGCGCTGTCGCCCGGCCCGCGCGGCAGGCGGTCCCGCACGACACCCGTGGAGATTCGTACCCCACGTCCCGGACCCGGCAGGGCCCAGGGGCATCGATCGGAGGGGGGCGCGGCTCGCCCCCCTGCCCGCCGCCCCGCGTTGCGGGGCGCGGGCCACCCCCCTTGCGCGGCCGCCTTGCGGCCGCCGAGCGCTCCGCGCCTCGGCGCGGCGCGCTCTTCGCGCTGTCGCCCGGCCCGCGCGGCAGGCGGTCCCGCACGACACCCGTGGAGATTCGTACCCCACGTCCCGGACCCGGCAGGGCCCAGGGGCATCGATCGGAGGGGGGCGCGGCTCGCCCCCCTGCC
>VGRB01000185.1 GCA_016875475.1 Deltaproteobacteria bacterium | reverse complement strand
TTTTGCTGGACGACCGGTTCGAAGGCATGACCGCGGAGGCGATCCACGAGGCGCTGGGCGACAACCCGGTCTGGGACCGGCCGCAGGGCCTGGTCGAACTGGAGCTGATGCCTGACGGCGACCTGCGCGTGGCCGGGCCGCCCGGCCTCGCCGGCCCGGGCGGTCGCGTCTTCCGCGTCGCAGAGGGCGGCGGCCTGCTCGACCTCGGGGTCCCCGGGGCCGGGGCCGGCGACGACGACCTGCCGGAAGCCCTTCGCAACGACCTGGCCGCGCGCATCGGCCGCGCCGTGGACCAGGCCGAGCGCGCCCCGTTCCCGGGCAACGTCCCGGGCGACGTCCGCCGCGCGATCGCCTCGCGCCGCGACCCCGAGCGCGGCCGGGACGAGTCCTGGCAGGACGTGTTTCGGCGCCTGGTCGAGCGGGCGTTCTCCCGCGACGAGTACACCTGGGCGCGGCCGCATCGTCGGTTCCTTGCCTGCGGCCTCCTCGTCCCCGGCCTCCGGTCCGACCCCCGCCCGTCCGTGGTCATCGCGCTGGACACCTCCGCGAGCATGTCCCGCAGCGACCTCGCGCAGGTGTGCGCCGAGATCCGCCCGGTCCTGGCCCGGTGCGGCGACGCCGTCCTGGTCGTCCACGACGCCGCGGTCCAGGAAGTGGTCCGTTCCACCGCCGGCATCCTGCGTTGGCTCGAGGAAGGCTGGGTGCGAGGCGGCGGCGGCACGGACCACCGGCCGGTCTTCGACTGGATCGCCCGCGCCGGCCTCGACCCCGACCTGTTCGTGGGGTTGACGGATTGCCAGTCCCGCTACCCCGACGCAGCGCCCGGCTACCCGGTGGTCTGGGTCACGCCGCTGCACACGTGGGGCCGCGTGGCGCCATGGGGCAGGCGGGTTTGGGTGGAGTCGGTCTCGCACCATGAGACAGCGGCGGCTGCACTTCGAGTTGCCGGTGACCACGGAGGATGACTTGGACATCCGAACTGCTCTGAGCGATTTGCTGGTGTCGCCTTGCTTTCAGGACCTCGAGCGCGATGTGCGGGACGTCTCGGTCTTCCGCATCCTCAGGATCGAGACATGGGAACTGAGTCACGCATCGTTGCTCGCATGGCTGTTGGACCCGCGCGCCAGCCATGGGGTCGGTGCCGCGCCGCTTCGTCGGTTCCTTCTGATGGCGACGAGTCTCGCCAACGCCGGGGACGACGTTCTGGACGCGGTCGATGTGGACGGGTTGGACCTCGATTCCCTGGTTGTCGAGACCGAGGTCCCTGTTCTGGATGGCAAACGGCGCTTCGACGTCCTGGTGAGTCTTCCGCCGGACGACGCGGAGACCTCGCGAGGTGCGCCGGTCCTGCTTGTCGAGTACAAGGTGGACGCGGACGAAGGTCCGGCCCAGACATCCGACTACGCCGCCTGGGCCGCAAGGAATCCGACGTTCGAGTCCGATGCAAGGACTCGTCTCCCCCTTCTTTTGTTCCTCTGTCCCTTGCGCGACGATGCGCCTTCCCCTGCAAAGCCGTTCGTCCATGTGGACTACGATGCCTACCTCAACTGGATCGACGTCGTGCTCAAGATGGAAGTCAGCACGCGGGCCCGGATGCTGCTGAACGAGTTCCGAATTAGCCTCGTCAGGCGCGACGATGTGATGAGAGGCCAGTTCGATGAGAAGTGCTCAGAAGTCCGAAGGCTGCACCAGGAGGCCATCGGAGTCCTGACAGGCGCGTCTCGTCAGGATCTCGCGGCCTACTCCTCGGTCATCGGGCGACACGAGGGCGCGTTCGCTGCGATTGGCGTGTCATTGAGAAAGCAGGCATCCCTCGGCAGTTCTCCTCTCGTGGAAGCCATGCGCTCGAGGCTTCGAGTCGGTCTCCGCCCTGAACTCTGGCGTCAGAAGGGCCGGGATGAACTCGAATGGGTCTGCCAACCTGTCCAGATCAGAGTCAACGAATTCGCGGAGGCCGATCCGAACGGTGATCCGAAGTTCGTGTACCTGGCCCTCTGGATGCCACGGCCCAAGAAGCAGGTTCTTCGGTACGTGCTCGGGTTCTCGCCCTGCCGGTGGCCGATCCGGGCCGAGGAGAGGATCGCGTGCGATGCCCTCACCGAATCCCTTCGTTCATGGTTGCGGACCATCCTGCCGAGCGTCGAGACATCGACCAACGCCCGGGCAGTCGTTTCGATGCGCTTGAAGATGCCCGGCTTCAACGAACCCGTGGACGACACTCCGGAGCGGGTTGGCAGCGCCCACTTCACGCCCGGTCTGAACGCGATCCCCCCTTCCCGGTCTGAAAGCGATCCCCCTGCGAGCTGATCGTCGTGGCCGCGTGCGTCGGTTGTGCGCCCGCGCGGGGTCGGGGCCACGCTCGCGGTCATGAAGACGTCGGCGAAGAAGCGTCCTTGCTCGGTGTGCCGGAAGTGGTTCGTGCCGGACCGGCGGGCACGGGAGCGGCAACGGTGCTGCGGGGATCCGGTCTGCCGGCGGACGCAGCACATCCGAACGGAACGGCGGTGGCGGGAGCGGCACCCCGAGGCCGGGGCGTTGTACCGTGCGAGGAAGAAGCTGTCCCGGATTCGGAAGGGCGAGTGTGGAAGCGGGCCGCCAGCGGGTCCGCCGCCGGCGATGATGAGGCAAGTCCCCTGGGAGTTCGCGCGAGACGAGATAGGGGTCAAAGTCTGCGTACTGCTTGGGATTCTGACGCGACTTCTCGCGCGGACCCGGCGAGACGAGATGCGAGCACAAGTCAAGGCGCTGCTTGACGAATCCGGCCGACTAGTCGCGGGAGGCGGGAGAGACGAGATGGACGCGTGTGCGGCGTCGTGCCAGCGTCCCCCGTGACGGGCGCGGGGCCCGAGCGCGGTCGCAGGGACCGCGCCGCGGGGGTCCGGCGGCCGAAGGAGGGCGGGGATGACGCTTCGGGAGGTGTCGCCGCGGGAACTGGACCTGTCGCTGGGGCGGCTCCGGCAACTGCCCGAGGCGGCGGTGCGGGAGAAGATGGAGTCGCTCAAGAGCAAGGGGCAACTGACGCCGCTGGTGGCCGCGGAGCAGGCGGGCGCGCTGGTGCTGGTGGACGGCTTCGTGCGGCGGCTGGCCGCGGAGCGGCTCGGACTCGAAGCCGTGCTGGTGGAGGTGGTGCAGGCGAGCCCGGTGCAGATGAAGGCGCAGGTGTACCTGCGGAACCGTGACCGCGGGCTGATGCTGGTCGAGGAATGCCGCCTGGTCCGGGAGTTGGCCGACATGGACGGGCTGAGCCAGGTGGAGATCGGGGACGTGCTGGAGCAAAACAAGAGCTGGGTCTGCCGGCGTCTCGGGCTGTATCGGTCGCTGAGCCCGCACCTGCTGGAGGACGCGGCGGCGGGCCTGGTGGGGGAGGGATCGCTGCGGCGGCTGGCGTCGTTGCCGGCGTGCAACCAGGAACTGCTGGTGACGGCTGCGCGGCGGGACGGGCTGTCGGCGCGGGAGACGTCGGTCTTCATCGACCTGTGGCGGCGTGCGACGGACCCCGAGGCGCGGCAGTACGTGGCCGAGCACCCGCGCGAGGCGGTCCGCCGCGCGCGAGGCGACCGCGAGCGGCCGGTGGACGCGCGGCTCGGGGAGGCCGGCCGGCAGCTCCTGGAGGGCCTCCTGGTGCTGCGGCAGGCGAGCCTGCGGATGCGCCGACGGCTGAGGGACGGCCTGGGCGAGCTTCCGTCGGAAGGCGTGCGCGCGCTGGCCGCGGCGCGGGACCGGGCCGAGGACGAGTGCGTGACGGCGCTCGGCGAGGTGCGGACGTGGCTTTCGCAGGCCGGCTGCGCCGGGGAGGCCGGGACATGAAGACCGACCAGGATAGGCGGCGGGAGCGGGTCCTGGCCGCGTACGCGCAGACGGGCGGCATCAAGGCCACGGCCAAGAGGCTCGGGATCTCGATCCACGTGGTGCGGCGCGTCCTGCGGGGCAAGGACAAGGCGCGCGGGGCGCCGCGCACCGACCCGGTGCGGCCGAGCAAGCTCGACGACTACAAGCCGGTGATCCGGCGGCTCGTGCTGGACGAGCACCTGACAGCGGCGCTGGTGATGGAGGAGATCCGGGCGCTCGGGTACACGGGCGGGCACACGATCCTCCAGGCGTACGTGCGGACCATCCGGCCGGCGCCGAAGGCGAAGCTGACGACGGTCGTCGAGCACCCGCCCGGCGCGGAAGGCCAGGTGGACTGGTCGCCGTACACGGTGAGGCTGGGCGGGGAGGCGCGCGTGGTGCACGCCTTTTCCCTCGTGCTCCCCTTCTCGCGATACATGGTCGTGCGCTTCGCCCTGGACGAGAAGCTGGAGACCCTCATCCTGCTGCACGAGGAGGCATTCACGGAGATCGGCGGGGCGCCCCCGCGGATGACGTACGACAACATGACCACGGTCGGCCGCCACGTCGGGCCGGGTGAGGTCTGGCTGAACCCCCGCTTCGTGACGTACGCGGAGCGGTACGGCTTCGCGATCGGGCTGATCAAGCCCGGCCACCCGAACGAGCACGCATCCGTGGAGCGGCCCTTCCACTACATCGAGCACAACTGCCTGCCGCGCCGGCGGGCGGGCTTCGAGGACCTCGACGACCTGAACCGGCATGCGAAGTGGTGGTGCGCGAACGTCGCGAACGTGCGCGTGCACGGCACGACGCGGGAGCGGCCGGTGGACCGGCTGGTGCGCGAGCGGCCCTTCCTGCTGCCGCTCCCGTCCAGCCGGCCCGAGGTGTACCGAACGCTGTCACGGAAGGTGGGGACCGACTTCTGCGTCCGGATCGACTGCAACCGCTACAGCGTGCCGCCGAGGCACTTCGACCGTCCGGCCACGGTGCGGGAGTACTCGGATCGAATCGAGATCCTGGTCGATGGCGCGCTCGCTGCGACGCACAATGTCTGCAAGGGCCGCGACCAGCGCTTGGTCCTGCCGGAGCACGAGGAGGCGTTCAAGCGGTGTACGCCGAGCCGCCGGCTGCTGGAGACGGCCTTCGTGCGGCTGGGGCCGGCGGCCGAGGACTACTACGCCGGGCTGAAGGCCCAACGGGGGCCGGGCGCCGGCTACCACCTGCAACGCATCCTGAAGCTCGCGGACCGGCACGGGTCGTCCGTGGTCACCGGGGCCATGGCCCACGCGGCGAGGTACGGGAACTACAGTGCCGATGCGGTCGCGCGGGTGATCGCCGGCCGTGAGATCCAGGACAGGACGATGGAACTCCTCCCCGAGGTCGCGCCGCCCCCCGAGCGGGTGCGACGGTGGCTGGAGGGGCTCGACGTCGAGGACGGCGATCTCGCCGACTACGACCGCATCATCGACAGGCTCGGGGGGGAGGAAGAAGGCGATGCCGAAGGCCAAGGACATCCCGCCGACCACGCTGGACGAGCTGCGCAGGAACCTGGAGCGACTGAAGCTCCGCGCGATGCTCGCGTCCCTGGACCAAGCGCTGGAGCAGGCGGCAACCCTGGAACAGGGCTACGTGACCTTCCTCGCGGGGCTGGTCTCGACCGAGGTCCTGGCACACGCGGAGGCCGCGGCGGCGCGTAGGGTCAAGGCCGCCGGATTCGAGGAGACCAAGACCTTCGACACCTTCGACTGGACCTTCCAGCCCGGGCTCAACGTCGCGCTCGTCAAGGACCTCATGAACCTGGACTTCATCCGGCAGGCCCGGCCCGTGCTCATCCTCGGCAAGCCCGGCACCGGCAAGACGCACATCAGCGTCGCCTACGCGCACCTCGCCTGTCTCGCCGGCTACACCGTGCGCTTCTACACCGCGACCAGGCTCCTCGGTCAGCTGTACGCCGCGCTTGCCGACGCGACCGTCGACCGCGTCGTGCGCCACTTGGCTCGCGTGGACCTGCTCATCATCGATGACCTGCGCCACCTCCCACCCAAGCCCGAGTACGCGAGCCTGCTTTTCGAGGTCGTGGATGCACGACACGGGCGCAAGTCCACCATTCTGTCGTCGAACTTGAGCGTCGATGCCTGGGGCAAGGTCCTCGGCAATCCGACGCTGACCGCGCCCCTCGTCGACCGGCTGATGGAGCGCGCTCACGTCATCAACATCAAACGCGGTCGCTCCTGGCGCAGCGACGGGCCAGATGCGCCGCCCGAGAACGACAGGCCCGCCGGCCTTGAACCCGCCAACGGCGACGAGTCGTGACGCGCCCGCCGCGCCGCCCCCGGTCCCTCCCCTCCAGTCGGGCTACGCCCTCCCTCCGGTCCGGGACCGGGGGCGCACTCCACGCCTCGAATCCTGCAACTCCCCCGTTCCGACGCACGCAGGCCCCCAAACCCAGGCCCCCGTACCCCCCAGTTGCAGGAACCGACCTCCACGATCACGCTGTTGCACGGACAGGGGTCATCGGTCGAGGGACTCTACGTCCTACGCGGTGACCAGGGGGATCCTCTTCAGGCCGGGCAGGGGATCCTTTTCGCGCCGGGGGCGAAGGCGCCCATGTGGATTCGACGCTGACGATGCTGGCGGCGCTTTCCATGGAGTTGGAGCCCGCGCTGTCCGAGTGGGCCGACAAGGCGCTTCCAGGAATCCTGGCCGGGTTGAAGCCCCGCTTCCACCGATGGTAGGTCCATGCGCCGCGCGGGCGCCGCAGGCGGCTCCTGAAAATTCGGGCACTTGCGCGTGACCGGGCGGGTGGTGGGACGATGGTGCCGTAGTCACACGCTAGGCGCAGAAAGTTCTTGACAGCCCGGTAGTCATCGGCGACGCTGTAGTCAGGTTGGTGGGGAGGCGCCCGTGTTCCTCCGGACGAACACCCGCAAGAACAAGGACGGCTCGACCGTCGAGTACCTGCTGCTGGCGCACAACTACCGCGACCCGGTGACGAAGCGCCCGAAGGCCGAGATCCTCTACAACTTCGGCCGCCGGGACAGGCTGAACGAGGAGAACCTGCGGCGCTTGGCGCGGAGCATCCGCCGGTTCCTCGGCCCCGAGGAGGAACTGGCCGCACGGGAGGAAGACGCCGGCGCCGGCTCCCTGCGCTTCGTCGAGAGCCGGCCGATGGGCTCGGCCTGGCTGCTGCGCGGGCTGTGGGAGCAGTTGAGGGTGGACAAGGAGTTGGTCCGGCTCGCGGCCGTGCGCCGGTTCAAGGACCCAGCCGAGGTGGAGGGGACGGTGTTCGCGATGGCGGTGAACCGTGCGCTTGAGCCGCTGTCGAAGCACGCGACGCCTGCGTGGCTCTTCGAGTCGGTCTTCGCGCCCGGGGCCCCGGAGTGGACGTACGACGAGCGGCTGTACCGGGCGATGGACTTCCTGATCGATGCGGAGGAGGAGGTTCAGAAGGGTGTCTTCTCGGCGACAGCGGACCTGCTCAACCTGGACGTGGACCTGCTCCTGTACGACACGACCAGCTCGTACTTCGAGATGGAAGGGGACGATGAGGACCTGATCGAGCGGGACGCGCGGTGGACGGAGTCCCTGGCAACTCCGGGGGGCAAGGAGCCCACCCGGCCGGTGCCGCAGGTCGTCAACCGGCCGCCGTTGCGCATGCAGGGCCACTCGAAGGACCACCGGCCCGACCTTGCGCAGGTGGTGATCGGGCTCGCGGTGACGCGCGAGGGGATCCCGGTCCGGTGCTGGGTCTTCCCCGGCAACACGAGCGACGTGGACACGATCACGACGGTCAAGCGCAGTCTGTCGGGGTGGCGGCTGAACCGTGTCGTCTGGGCGGTGGACCGCGGCATGGTCTCTGACGAGAACCTGCGGACGCTTCAGGAAGGCGGCGCGCACTACGTGGCCGGGGAGAAGATGCGGGCCGGGCGCAAGGAGGTCGAGGAGGCGCTCTCGCGCGCCGGCCGCTTCCACACGGTCCGCGACAACCTGGAGGTCAAGGAGGTCGTGGTCGGCAAGGGCGAGTGCCGGAAGCGGTACGTCCTGGTCCGCAACCCCGCCCAGGTCGCCAAGGACCGCGAGGACCGCGAGCGTCTGCTCTCCCGCCTTGAGGAGAAGCTGGCCGGCCTCCCGAGCGAGGGGGAGGAGCACTCCAAGGAGGTCTGCCGGCTCGTCGCGCACCCCACCATGGGCCGCTTCCTGACCAAGGACAAGAAGGGGCGTCTGGTCATCGACCGGGCGAAGGTGAAGGCCGAGGAGCGGCTGGACGGCAAGTACCTCATCGTGACCAGCGACGACACCCTGTCCACCGAGGACGTGGCGCTCGGCTACAAGCAGCGCGCCGAGGTCGAGCGCGCCTGGCGCGACACCAAGTCGGAACTCGAGATCCGCCCCATGTACCACCGGAAGACCGACCGCATTCGGGCCCACGTGCTGCTCTGCTGGCTCGCTCTCCTCCTCATCCGAGTCGTCGAGGTGAAGACCGGCACCACATGGCCCCGAGTCAGGCAAGAGATGGACCGCCTGCACCGCGGCGTCTTCGACGGCAACGACGGTCAGTACGTCCAGCGCACCGCGATCACGCAACTCCAACAGCGCTACCTGAAGGCGGTCAAGGTCCCGCCTCCTCCGCTCTTCGAGAAGATCGAGGCCGCCGTCGTCCGCGACCAACATGTGCCCGAGGAGGAAGTCCTGCCCCAGCCTGGGCTCGACCTGTAGTCACACAACCCCACTCCCCGAGATCGCCTGCTCAGCCGCCCCCAGTGCGGGTGCGCCCGGCGTCCGCGTGCTCTACGCCCGTGGAAGCGGGGTGAAGGAAACGCTGGGTCGGCCAGGGTCGTCGGCAGGCGAGGGAGACGGACACATACCGCTGTCCGCGTTCCCGAAGTCGGGTGCTGCAGGTGACCCGCCGATTGAGGCCGACCAGGGTTCGCAGGCACCTCACGTCGGCGCAGTGGCGGCATCCGCCAAGACGGCCGAGATCGTGTAGCGGGCAGGCGAGTTCACCTTCTCGACGTCGATACTCCGGGCCTTCGCAAGCGCTGCCGGGTCCGGCATCCATACTACTCGCGGGACAAGAAGCGTTCGATCTCGATCGACCGAGAAGAAGCGCAGGATGCAGCAGACGCGATAGGTGTCGATCGGCCAGGAGCCCTCCCCCCCTTCGCGCCGCGCGGCGATCCACTCGTTCTCCGTCATGTTCACTCGTATCACGCTGGCCTCATGGTCTGAGGAGGTCTTGACCTCGATCCCGTCCCATAGCCTGCGGCCGCCAGACAGGTAGGTCGCAAGAACGTCGAAACCGGGCGTCACCGAGGGCTCGACCACGCCAGCTTGCGACAGCCACTCTCTGACCTCGGCGATTGCGGACGTCCGCTCTGCTTCCTCTCGGGTGCTCACGTCGAACGCGCGCAGGTCGCAGGCACTGGGGACCGGAAGGCACATCCCATCCTTCATGTGTCGCAGGAGGTACTCCTCCCCTTCCCGCCCCAGCAACCCGGCCCTTGGTGAGAACCGCACGACCCTTGCCTTGGAACCCCGTTCCTCCCCTCTGGGGTTCGTTGAAGCGGACTGCGCGGGCCTCCGGAACTCCTGCGCGGCCGCGACCAGTGGAGGCTGCAGTTCGGCGCGCCTCTCCTCGAGCGCCTCCTGGGCCGCCTCCTTCGTCGGGTAGCGATTGCCGAGGACAACGAACGGACGGCGCTCCTGCGCCAGCAGTTCCTCGAAGCGCTCGGGATAGCGGGCCCGGGCGCCTTCACAGACGAGGTGGAGGGCCGCCTCCGGTCCTGCGAGCGCGTCGTCCTCGCCGAATCGGTTGAGCCTGAGCAGGTCCGCGAGACCCCACGTGGTGAATGCGGGGAGATCCTCGATCCCGTCGAGTACGAGCGCGACCGCGTGATCCAGGTTGGACCTCCAAAGCGAGTACGAGTCGGACACGCCTTTGAGCATGTCCTCCGTGGCCGCCGCTAGCGCGGCAACCCCCTCCACCGTCCTGGCGACGCCCCGAAGGCAGCCCGACCAGAGCCCACGGAGGCGTGCGCGATCCTCGGGCGGCGCGATCCCGTGGACCGAAAGGGCGCGGTCGAGGGCCTCCTCCAGCGCGGGCTGATTGAGTGCATCGTTCAGCGCCTCCCTGACAATCCCGGGCTGGACCGATTGCGGGAAGACCTCTCGGGTCACCGACCACAGGTGCGTTTCGTCACGTAGGGGAAGCCACTGAGGATCGAAGCCGCCGAGGAACGGCGCGTCGTCCGGAACGTTCCCGGAACGCTTCAACGCATCGAAATAGGGGTACAGCCGTCGATGGACCTCCCCCCAACTTCGGGCGAGCTCCGCACCATCGGCGAACCGAGTCATCCGGATGTTCCTGAGCCTCATCCCGCGCTGGACGACCGCTGCGTCGAGGCACCCCACCCGGATCAACTCGACGAGGAACCACGACAGCCACGCCTCTGAGTCCTCGTCTCCCGAGAACGTCGGTTTCGGGATATCCACGCCGAACCGCCTGACCAGTGCTCCCGCAAGCTCGGACCAAGCCTCGTTCTCATCTTGCGCC
>VGRB01000184.1 GCA_016875475.1 Deltaproteobacteria bacterium | reverse complement strand
GGGGTCCCGGGCAACCGCCCTCGTCCGGGGCGCCCTCGTCCTGGCCGCACGCGTCGAGGCATCCGTCCGGCGGGTCGGACCGCTCGTCGAGTTCGCCCCCGTCGTCGCCCGGCGCGACCTCGACCGTGTCCGCCGGCTCCGTCCCGTCCGGTTTCGCGTCCTCGACGTCGGTCGCCGTGCCGGGGGTGGCCCCCCCGGTCCCGCACCCCGCCGCCGTGACGGCGAGCGCCGCGACTCCAACCAGCGGAGCGACGACAAGGAACGTGCCGGACATCGTTGCGAATCGCATCTGCCTTCTCCCTCCTGCCCGGGCGGGCCTCTCGATTGTAGGCTGGGGGGCGGTGCGTTGGAAGAGGGGATGAGAAGCGGCGGCAGGTCGGATCGGGGCACCCCCACGGCATTCCCGGGGCACTCGCGAACGCTGCAGAATCGCGGAGTCCGCGCGGCGGCGCCCTCAGGCCAGCGCCGACACCACGTCCGCGAGGTCGTCCGCCACGAGGTCGGGCTGGAACTCGGAGCCGTCGAGGTCCGCGATCCGCGTCTCGCCGGAGAGCACCAGGATCCCGAGCATGCCCGACCGGCGCGCCATTGCGACGTCGGTGTAGAGGCGGTCGCCCACGCAGGCGATCCGTTCGGGGGGCAGCGAGACGCGCTCCGCGAGCGCCGCGACCATCAGCTCGCCGGGCTTGCCGACCACGAGGTCCGGGCCGCGGCCCGTGGACGCGCGGATGCACGCGAGGAACGCGCCGACGTCCGGAAGGCAGCCCCCCTCGACAGGGCAGTTGACGTCCGGGTGGGTCGCGACGAACGTGCGGCCGGCCCGCACGTGGTCGCATATGGCGGCGAGCCTCGCGAAGGTGAGCGTCGTGTCGTACGCCAGGATCGCGAGGTCGGCCTCCGCGGCCCGGTCGAGCGGCACGAGCGCGATGCCCGCGTCGCGGACCTCGGCCTCGAACGACGGCGTCGCGAGCAGGAGCACGCGCGCGTCCGGCCGCGCCCGCAGGACCCAGCGGATCGTGGCCTCGCCGGAGGTCATCACCGCGTCCGGCGCCGCGGCGAGACCCAGGCGCCCGAGCTTCTCGCGGTACTCGGCCCGGCTCTTCGACGAGTTGTTCGTCAGGAAGATGCACGGGATCCCGCGGCGCGCCGTCAGGTCCACGATCGCCGCGGCCCCCGGCAGCAGCCGCCCGCCCAGGTAGGTCGTGCCGTCCATGTCGAGCGCGACGGCGCCGATGGTCCGAAGCCGTTCCAGTGATCCCGGTGTCTTCTCAATCATGACGCGGATCGTACAGCGACTTGGCTCCCCGGAGCACTCTGATCTACCATCCCCCCGAGGGAGGGAAGACATGAACCGCAACCGACGAACGCTCTTCACCCTGGCGGCGGAACTCGCCCTGGTCGCGGCGATCGCCCTGCCGCCCGCCCCGGCCCGGTCCGACAACCCCAAGGTCAACGTGAACATGTTCCGGCCGTCACCTCACCCGGGGGACGTGCTCGGCATCTACACGGCGGCCGAGCCGAAGCACCTGGACTGGGGCATCGGCGCGTGGCTGTCGTTCGCCGGCAAGCCGCTCCGCCTCGCGGACGACGGTGGGGAGATCGTGTCGTGGCAGGGGGTGGCCGACATCCAGGGCCACCTCGGGCTGCTCGGATTCCTCGACGTCGGGCTCACCCTGCCCCTGGTCGTGGCGGGCGGCGACCCGCCCCTCGGCGGCGGCGTGCGCCCGACCCCCCGGTGGCCGACCGAGGTGGAAGGCTTCTCGCTCGGCGACCTCCGGCTCGGGCTCAAGGGGACGTTCCTCGGCGGCAACGGCAAGGGCTTCGGCCTCGCGCTCGCCGAGGACCTGACCTTCCCGACCGCGACCGGCGAGAACTTCGCGGGCGACGAGCTTGTCACGTCCACCACGACCCTGGTCCTCGACTTCTCGATGCGCGGCTGGGTCGCGGCGGTGAACTTCGGGATCCGCGGGAAGAAGGCGGTCGCGCTGCTCGGGAACGACGCCGAGTCGCAGATGCTGATGGGAGCGGGCGTGGCCGTGCCGTTCATCTGCGGCGTGCTCGAGGGTCTCGGCACGGTGGAGACCCGCACGGCCCTGTCCGAGCCGTTCGCGTCCCCCTACGACAACGCCGTGGACTTCATGGGCGGCCTCCGCCTGAACTGGCAGGGGCTGACCATGATCGCGGCGGCCGGCGGCAGCGCGCTCGATGCGTACGGGAGTCCGGCTTGGCGCGTGGCGCTGAACGCCGGTTACCAGCCCGAACAGGAGAAGGGCTGCTTCAAGGACGCGGACCGGGACGGCATCCAGGACGCGGACGACGCGTGCCCGGCGGATCCCGGCCCGGCCGCGACGCGGGGCTGCCCGGACCGCGACGGGGACGGGATCGCCGACGCGGACGACAGCTGCGTCGACCTTCCCGGCCCGCGCGAGCTGAACGGCTGCCCGGATCGCGACAGGGACGGAGTCATCGACGTGCTCGACCTCTGCCCGGACGTCCAGGGGCCGGCGCAGCACAACGGCTGCCCCGACACGGACAAGGACGGCATCCCGGACCTGAAGGACGCCTGCCCGGCCGACCCGGGCCCCGAGAAGCTGAAGGGCTGCCCCGACCGGGACGGCGACGGCATCGCGGACCGCGAGGACAAGTGCCCGGAGGTCTACGGGAAGAAGGAGTTCGACGGCTGCCCGCCGCCCACGCCGTCGACCGTCAGGGTGACCGCGAAGAAGATAGAGATCCTCCAGCAGGTGCACTTCGCGACGAACAAGGCCGTGATCCGGAAGGACTCGTTCCAGCTCCTGCACGACGTGGCCAAGGTCCTGAACGACAACCCCCACATCCGGAAGATCCGGGTCGAGGGCCACACCGACAACGTCGGCAAGCCCGCGAAGAACCTGACGCTCTCGCAGCAGCGCGCCGGGGCGGTGAAGACGTTCCTGGTCAACGCCGGCGTTGCCGCGGACCGCCTCGATGCCCAGGGGTTCGGCGACACCCGGCCGGTCGACGACAACTCGCTGCCCGCCGGCCGCGCCGCGAACCGGCGCGTCGAGTTCGTGATCGTGGAGTCCGCGCCGGCGGATTGACTCACCGCCGCGGCTCCGCTCTAATCCACCCGACTCTCGCGGAGCCCCGCAGGATGGCCCCGGTCCCCTCCCCCGCCCCCGAGTGGCTCGCGCCGTTCTCGGTCGAGGCCCGCGACGCGGTGTCCGGGTTCCTCGCCATGCCGGGCCGCCGCGTCGCGTGCCTGGACGCGGACGGGACGCTCTGGGCCGAGGACGTGGGCGAGGCGTTCCTGCGCTGGCTGGCCGAGGGCCGGATGCTCCCGCCCGTGGACAGGTCGCGCGGCTCCGACGAGGTGTGGGCCGAGTACGAGGCGCGCGTCCACGCGGACCGCGCGGCCGGGTACGCGTGGGCCGTCCTGAACATGGCCGGGCTCGTCGAGGCGGACGTGGTCGGGCTGTGCCGCCAGCACGCGGCCGCGTGGCCGAACTACCGCCCCGAGATGCGCGCGCTCATCGGCGGGATGCGCGAGTCGGGCGCGGAGGTCTGGATCGTCAGCGCCAGCAACCGCTGGGTCGTCGAGGCGGTCGCGCCCCGGATCGGCGTGGACCCCCGCTGCACCATCGCGATGGCGACCGAGGTCCGCGACGGCCGCCTGACCGATCGGCTGGTTCCCCCGCCGATCTGCGGCGCGGGCAAGGTCCAGGCGATCCTGGATCGCATCGGCTGCGCGCCCGGGCTCGCGGCCGGCGACGGCATGGGCGATTTCGAGATGATGCAGCTCGCCGCGTTCCGTTTCGCGGTCGGCCGTCACGACCGGTCGACCGAGCTGGTCCGGAAGTCCCGCGAACTCGGCTGGCCGGTGCACCTCTTCTAGGCCCGGGCGCGTCCCCGCATCCGTCCGCGACCAAAAACTTGCCCCTCCGCCCACGCGGTACGTACGATACCGTCGGAACCGGAGACGCGATGCGGCGGACCGCCTCCACCCCTGCCACTTTCTCGATTGCCGTCGCGGCCGCCCTGGCCACCTCGGCGTTCGGTCCTTGCGGCGAGTTCGAGGCGGCGCCCGAGTGCGAGGCGCTCTGCACGAAGCTCGAGCAGTGCGACCCGACCTTCTGGATGGCGTTCATGGCGATGGAGGACTGCCAGTACAACTGCGGCCAGTCCGGGGGCAACGCGCAGGTCGGGTGCTGGATGGCTTGCGACGACTCGGACTCCTGCGAGGACTGGGACGCCTGCCGGACCGGGTGCGGCGGCGAGGACCCGGAGACGCCGGACCTGACCGACGCGCGCGCGACCTGCGTCGCGAGCTACCGCCAGTGCCACGCCATCTGGCAGATCCCCACCGCCGCGGTCGAATCGACCATCAACACCGAGTGCTTCGATATCGACGACCTGACGGCCGGCAACGCGTGCCTGCGCGCGGCCGAGGCCGAGTACTTCGAGTGCATGGGCAGGACGCAGTGCCAGACCTACGCTCTGACCGCGTGCCAGGGGAAGTTCCAGAACGCCTTCGCCACCTGCAAGAACGCGAAATGACTCGGGCGACACTCGTCCTCGCGACCGGCGCGACGGCCCTGGCGATGCTGGCCGAAGCGTGCTCGCCGACCGCGGCGTCGTACGGCGACGGCGGCGTCGACTCCGCGCCCGACGCACCCGACGCACCCGACGCGCCCGATGCGCCCGCGGAGGACGGGACCGACCCGGACCCGCCCGGCAAGCGCGACTGGAACCAGGCGCCCGCTATCCTCGAGATGGAGGCCGTCGCGGACCTCTGGATCGTCGGGGACGTGCACGGCGACTACGCCCGCCTTGCGGCGCTGCTCGACGCGGCAGGGCTGGCCGCGCCCGCCACGGAGCCGGCGGCGGCGCGCTGGGAGGCGGGCGCCGCGACCCTGGTGTTCGTCGGGGACCTCATCAACAAGGGCAAGGACGGGCTCGCGGTCATCGCCTGCGTGCGCGCGCTCGCGGCGTCGGCCGAGGCGGCCGGCGGCCGCGTGGTGGTCCTGATGGGGAACCACGAGGCGAACTTCCTCGCGTATCCGGGCGGCCAGATGGCCCAGGACTTCGCGACCGAGCTGCGAGCGGCCGGGCTCGACCCGCGGCTCGTCGCCCGAGGCGAGGCCGGGCCGGGCGCATGGCTCCGGGCGCTCCCGATCGCGCTCCGGATCGGCGACTTCTTCGTGATCCACGCCGGCAACACGAAAGGGCGCACGCTCGAAGACCTGCGGAAGCTCGTCGAGCAGGGCGTGGACGCGGCGGGCTTCGCGGCCGGGATCCTGTCCGCGCCGGACTCGATCCTCGAGACCCCGCTCCAGCCCCACCCCTGGTGGGAAATCCCCGGCTACGACGGCGAGACGATCCTCGCCAGGTGGGCCACGGCGCTGGGCGCGAAGCGCTTCGTCCAGGGCCACGACCCCGGCGAGGTCACCTTCTCGGACGGCAAGAAGCGCAAGGACGGCGAGATGTTCCAGCGGTTCGGCCGGGTCTTCCTCGTGGACGTCGGGATGAGCAGCGCGATCAACGAGAGCCGGGGCGCGGTCCTCCACGCCCGCCTCGACGGCGCCGGCAAGACGACGGTCACCGCGGTCCACGCCGACGGCACCGTCACGCCGCTGTGGAGCGGCCGGTAACCCCGTCCCACGAACCCGCCCCGCCGGGTCCTCGAAACGGGGGCTTGAAATCCACTCGAACGGTGGTGTAGAATGACGCTCGTGTTGGAGGTGGCGACCCTGCCCTACGATCCGTCCCGTGCGTCTTCACGGTCTTACCCGACCGGACCCGGACCGGAGAGAAAAGGGTGCGTGACGTCCCCGCTGGGGGAAGCGCCCCGGGATCAGGTGTAGCCGGACGTCGCCGTTCAGGCGGTGGCCTCCAGGGGAGCACGCCGGCCGGGCGTCCGGTCGGAGGAAGCTCCGGGTTCGGGCCGGGGGCGATGAAGCCCCGTTCCAAGGAGTGGTTCGATGAAGAACAAGCTGTTCATGGGCGGACTGGCGTGGGCGACCTCCGAGGCCTCTCTGCGCGCGGCGTGCGAGAAGTACGGCGACGTGGAGGAGGTGCGGATCATCACGGACCCGGCGACGGGGCGGTCCAAGGGCTTCGGGTTCGTCACGTTCGCGACCGAGGAGTCGGCGAACAAGGCCAAGTCCGAGATGGACGGCATGGTCCTCGACGGCCGGCCGATCAAGGTGGACTGGCCGCGCGAGCGCGAGGGCGGCGGCGGCGGCGGCGGGCGGGGCCCGCGCGGCGGCGGCTACGGCGGCGGCGGCGGCGGCGGCGGCTACGGCGGCGGCGACCGCGGCGGCCGGGGCCCGCGGTATTGATGTGACGGCGCGAAGCGGCGGCCCGGCGACGGGCCGCCGCTTCGTGGTCAGCCCTTGATCACCCCGATGGGTCGGATCAGTGCGACCTTGCGGGCGATCCCTGCCCGGTGCACCACGTCCACGACCTGCGTCACGTCCTTGTAGGCATCGGGCATCTCCTCGGCGATCGTCTCGCGGCCCGCGGCCATGACCACGATGCCCGCGTCCTCCATCTCGCGCCGGATGTCGCGGCCCTTCGCGGTCCGGATCGCCGCGGAGCGCGAGAGCACCCGGCCCGCGCCGTGGCACGACGATCCGAACGCCTCGCCGAGCGCGCTCGGGAGCCCGACCAGCACGTACGACGCGCGGCCCATGTCGCCCGGCACCAGCACGGGCTGGCCGACGTGCGCGTACTCGCGCGGCGTCTGCGGGTGGCCCGCGGGCAGCGCGCGCGTCGCGCCCTTGCGGTGGATGCAGACGCGCCGGGGCCGGCCGTCCACGGAATGCTCCTCGAACTTCGCGATGTTGTGCGCCACGTCGTAGACGACCCGCATCCCGAGCCGCGTCGCTGGCTTCCCCATGGCGGCCTCGAACGCCTCGCGAACCCGGCCCGTGATGGCCTGGCGGTTCGCGAACGCGAAGTTCGCGGCGCACGCCATGGCCCCGAAGTACGCCCTGCCCTCCGGCGAGCCGACGGGCGCGCAGGCGAGCTGGCGGTCCGGCAGCTCGATCCCGGCGGCGCGCGCGGCCTTGTCCATCCGCGGGATGAAGTCCGTGCACACCTGGTGCCCGAACCCGCGGGACCCCGTGTGGATCGTGACCGTGACCCCGCCGGCGAACAGGCCGAACGCCGCGGCGGTCGCGGGGTCGTCGACCTGCGCGACGTAGCCGACCTCCGCGAAATGGTTGCCGGACCCGAGCGTGCCGAGCTGCCCGCGCCCGCGCTCCACGGCCTTGGCGGAGACCTGGCCGAAGTCCGCGCCGGCGATCCGGCCGCGCTCCTCGACGTGGTCGAGGTCGGATTCCCAGCCGAGCCCGCGACCGGCCGCGAAGGCCGCGCCCGTCTCGCAGACCTCGCGCAGCTCGTCCCGGGTCAGGGCGACCACGCCGCCGCGGGCGCCGATGCCCGTGGGGATGGTCCGGAACATCGCGCGCACCACGTCGCGGAGCACGGGGCGGACCTCGTCGACGGAGAGGTCGGTCCGGAGCAGGCGGACCCCGCAGTTGATGTCGTACCCGACCCCGCCGGGCGAGATCACGCCGTCGTCCGGGTCGAACGCGGCCACGCCGCCGATCGGGAAGCCGTACCCCCAGTGGATGTCCGGCATCGCGACCGACCTGCCCAGGATGCCGGGCAGGCAGGCCACGTTCGCGACCTGCCGCAGCGACTGCGTGTCGATCGAGCCGCCCCGCACCAGGTCGTCGCTGGCGAAGACCAGGCCGTCCACGCGCATGGCGCCGTGGCGCGGGATCCGGATGCGCTCGTCGTCGAGGCGCTCCCAGCGGACGTCGGGGCCGTCAATCATGTGTCCATCACCACCGTCGCGCGGACGCCAGCGGCGGTCCGCTCGACCCGCAGGCCGTGGAGCGTCGCGGCCTTGAACAACACCCGCGCCGCGTGCCGGGCCGGGTCCAGGCGGTCGCAGCCGAGCCGCAGCAGCAGGCCGCCGCCGGGGACCGCGGCCGCCTCGGCCGTGACCGGGACCAGCCCGCGCGCGTCCGCCAGGAACACGGCCTCGGACAGCGCCGAGAAGAGCAGCAGCTCCGGGTCCGCGCCGTCGCAGGCGACCTCGACCGGCTCGATCGCGGACAGCGACTCGAGCCCGAACTGGGCGTCGGCGGCAGCGAGCACCGCGGCCGCCACGAGCGACGGAAGGTCCGCCGCCTCGACCTCGAACGCGAAGTCCCCGGTGTGGTCCACGACCGTGTAGCGCGGCGCCGTCATCCCGCGGACCGCCGGCGACCGAACCTCGCGAACTCGCGCGTGAACTGGAACGTCCGGAGGTCCTCGATCCGGTCCACGTACAGGCGCCCGTCCAGGTGATCGACCTCGTGCCGGATCGCAGCGGCCGCGAACCCGGCGACCTCCGCCGCGCGCCGCTCGCCGTCGAGCCCGGTCCACTCGACGCGGATGCGCCCGGGACTCGGCACCAGCCCGATCAGCTCGGGGATCGACAGGCACCCCTCCCACTCGGCCACCATCTCGTCCGTCAGCGGCGTCACCACCGGGTTGATCATCGCGGTGCGCGGGAACCCGGCGTCGCCCTCGTGCCGGGCCTCCGGCGGGACCTCGACGACCGCGACGCGCTTCCCGACGTGCACCTGCGGAGCCGCGAGGCCGACGCCCTCGTACTCCATCATGGTGTCCTCCATGTCCGCCACCAGGGCGGCGATGGAGCCGGACGACAGCTCCTCCGGCGTGACCTCCTCGGCCCGCGCCCGGAGCACCGGGTGGCCCATGCGAGCGACCTTCAGGATCACGGCAGCCTCCGCAAATCCGCGAACATGCTCATTCTCGTGCGGCTTCGGGGGTCTGTCCAGACCTCGTGGCAAAGGGCCCGCCCCGATGGTATAGTCCCCCGGCGTCGGCGGACGGTGCCGGCGGACGCGAATCGTGGAGGGTTGTCGATGCCTGCGAAGAAGGGCGGTACCAGGGCCGCGGCGAGCAACGTCGCGGTGGAGGTCGCCGGCGGGGCGGCCGTGGTCGTGGTCCACAAGGAGCTGTACCCGGCGGACGTCCTGTTCGGGACGGCTTTCGCGTTCCTGGACCGCGCCTTCGTCCACCTGGACGTGGTCGATGCGGACCGCACGCGGATCGAGCTGACGGCGCGGCCCGGGGTCGACGCGGCGACGATCGGGGGCGAGTTCAAGAACGAGCTGGTCACGCAGGCGGTCCGCCTGAAGCTCGCCCAGGACACCGGCGAGGTCCGCACGATGATCGTGGGCCGGGCCATCGCGGAGGCCGTGCCGATCGAGCAGCCGCCCGCCTTCAGCGATCGCATCGAGCCGGAGCTGCCGCCCGAGGTCGCCAAGATCCTGGCCGAGGAGGAGGACGCGCTCGACTTCCTCGACGACCCGCTCGGGATCGCGGTCCCGTGGGAGGACAAGTACGGCAAGGACAAGCCGGCGCCCGCGAAGGACGGGGACGGCGCAGAGAAGGCCCCGTAGAGGTGAGGCGCATGCAGCTCCGTTTCCACAAGCGCATCTACACGGACGCGGCCGTGAAGAAGGCGGTCGATGCGTTCGCCGGGATCGCCGCGGTCGGCCTGGGCGAGGACGGCGACTACATCACCGCCGAGGTCGAGGCCGTGTCGCCTGAGCCCGGCGAGGACGTCGCGGGCGAGTTCGACAACTACGTGCTGGGCGAGACCATCAGCGCGATGAGAGGGGAATCATGAGCCGTGCGGCGGCCGTGAAGCCGAAGAGGAACCTGTTCCGCTTCCGCAAGGTCGGGGCCAGGTGGGTCGTCACGACCGACCACGGGTCGTACGCCCTGCTCGACGACGACCAGTTGAAGCTGCTCGTGGACGGCAAGGTCAAGAGCGGCACGCCCCTGTTCGACGAGCTGACGTCGAAGGGCTTCCTCCTGCAGGAGGACGCGATCGACCGCGTCGCGTCGGACTACCACCGGCGCTACTCGTTCATGTACCGCGGCCCGGTGCTGCACATCATGGTCGTGACGCTGCGCTGCAACCAGGTGTGCGCCTACTGCCACGCCAGCCGCGCCGACATGAAGCAGACCGAGACCGACATGTCGATCCCGACCGCCGAGAAGGTCGTCGACATGATCATGCGGGCGCCGTCGCCCACGCTGACCGTCGAGTTCCAGGGCGGCGAGCCGCTCGCGAACTGGGAGGTCGTCCGGCACGTCGTCGAGTACGGCAAGCGCAAGGCCGGCGAGGCGGGCAAGCGGGTGATGTTCAGCCTGGTCTCGAACCTCTCGCTGATGGACGACGAGAAGCTCGAGTACCTGGTGAAGCACCGGGTGCAGATCTCGACGTCGCTCGACGGGCCGCAGGACCTGCACGACAAGTTCCGCAAGCTGACGAAGGCGAGCGCCTACGAGCGCACGGTCGAGTGGATGGGCCGGATCAACGCGGCGTACGCGGCGGCCGGGCTCTGCG
>VGRB01000183.1 GCA_016875475.1 Deltaproteobacteria bacterium | reverse complement strand
TTTTGGTCCCGGATGGTGTCGGGCATCTGGCAGGTTTTCGCGGGGCGAATGTAGGCCTCCTCCGGCATTCGTGGAGGTGATTTCGCGGCGGAACAGCGGGCGGCGCAACGCGCGTGGACGGTCAGAACTGAGCGTAGACGAAGGTGCTCTCTCCCACCGGGACGAAGACGAGCAGGAAGACGAGGAGGAGTCCGTAGGCAAGGCCGCGCACCGGCGCCGGCAGCGCGGCGAACCGGCCCTTCAGCCGCTGCCCGGGCCCGACCTCGAGTCCGTGGTAGGCGATCATGAACAACGCCGCCACCGCCAGGTGCAGGCTCGCGACGTGCATCCGCTCCTCGCCGCCGCCCCCGAACAGGCCGCGCGCGAACTCGAACGCGCGCTCCAGCGACGGCGCGCGGAACGGGACCAGCGTCAGGACGAAGAACACCTGGGTGACCGCCCACGCGGCCAGCGCGTACGGCGCGGACCTCCTCCTCGCCACCCACGCGCGGTCGCGCCGGCAGAGCCCCTTGTACGTCTCGTCCCACTGCCGGTTGACCGCGAGCGCCACGCCGTGCAGCAGGCCCCACAGCACGAAGGTCCAGTAGGGCCCGTGCCACAGGCCCGAGATCATGAAGACGATCATGAACCCGAGCGCGAACCGGTTCCGCATCCGGCCGTGCCCGGTGACCATGGGCGCGAACAGGTAGTCGAACAGCCACGTGTTCAGGGTGATGTGCCAGCGCCGCCAGAACTCCAGCATGCTGCGGCTCAGGAACGGCCGGTCGAAGTTCAGCGGCAACTCGAGCCCGAGCAGGCGGCCGACCCCGATTGCCATGAAGCTGTAGCCGCCGAAGTCGCAGAAGATGTGGACGGCGTACGCGAGCAGGGCGACCCAGTGCGAGAGCGCCCCGTATCGCCCCGGCTCCCCGAAGACCGGGTCCGCGAAGCCGCTGCCAAGGCGGTCCGCGACGTAGGCCTTCATGAAGAAGCCGAGCAGGAAGGCCCGCGCCCCCGCGGCCACCGTCTCCGCGTCGAGGGCGCGCGGCCGCGAGAACTGGGGGACCATGTCCCGTGCCCGCGTGATCGGGCCGCACACGATCTGCGGGAAGAAGGCCACGAACGTCGCGAACGTCAGCGCGTTCCGGCAGGCGGGGATCCGGTCGTAGTACAGATCGATCGTGTACGACAGCTTCTGCAGCGTGTAGTACGAGATCCCGATCGGCAGCGCCACCTTGAGCACCTCCACCGACGCAGGCAGCCCCACGGCGCCGAGGAGGTCGTTCAGCGAGGTCGCGAAGAACCCGGCGTACTTGAAGAACCCGAGGAACCCGACGTTGAACGCCACGCTCGCGCCGAGCGCCACGCGCCGGCCGCGGCCCTCCCCGGGGTGCGCCGCCAGGTACAGGCCGACCGCGTAGTCGACCGCGGTCGAGAGCAGGATCGCCCAGCCCACCGCCGGGTCCCACGACAGGTAGAACACGTAGGATGCGAGCAGCAGCACCGCGTTCTGCCACGCGGCGCGGCGCGGCCCCGCCCAGTGCAGCACCAGGACGGCCGGCAGGAAGAACACGAACTCCAGACCGGTCAGGCTCATCGCGGCCCCCCGGTCGCCGCCCCGTCCGAGCCGCCCCCCCCCGCCACGTCGCGGCCCTCCCGGCCCGGAGGCGGCGCCAGGAACGCGAGCGGCCCCGACAGCGCCCACTCCGACAGCTTGCGATTCCCCTCGGGCGTCATGTGGTCGAGGTCCAGCTCGAAGTCCTGGTCCGCCAGCGGCGTGCCGAAGGTCCAGTCGGTCAGCCGGAAGCCCTTCTCGCTTGCGAGCCGCGCGATCCGCTCGGAGAAGACGCGCAGCGTCCCGTCACGCGATTTCGGCGTCACCGTCGCGGGCATGCGCGGGTACACGACCACGGTCACGTCGGCGCCCCGGGTCGCGAAGAAGTCGATGATCTCCCGCATCGCCCGCCATTCGCGCTCGTCCTGCGTGCAGGCCTCGCCCTCCTCGATGATCCGCCGGAAGTCGTTCACCCGGCGCTCGACCGACGCGCTCGCGAGCCCCTCCGCGACGCCGCCGAGCCAGGCCTGGACGCCGTTCCGGATGCGGTCGTGGCCGCGGTCGCGCCAGAGCACGGACGCCTCGGCCATCTCCGTGAAGCGGTTGTTCATGTAGTTGCGGTTGTACCCGGTCAGGCCGTGCCGCGCCGCGTCCGCGAGGAAGTCGGACAGGACCCAGGCCCGGGCCGGGACGTTCGTCGCGAGCCGGCCGTCCGCGTTCTCGGGGCAGGAGTCCCACCACTCGGTCACCAGGATGAAGCGCCTGAGGCCGGCCCGCGCACGCCGGCCCGCGCCGTCGACCTCGTCGATCAGGGGCTTCAGGCGGTTCTCGATGACCCACAGGTACGACGTGGCCTTCCCGAACTCCACCGGCACGTTCAGCACGCGCTCGGCACCCCCGGTCCGCTCGGCGAGGATCGCCCCCAGCGCCCCGAACGTGCGGGCGTGGCTCGATCCCAGCACGACGATCGTAGGGTCGGACGCCCCGTACTCGTCGATCGCGTCCTCGATCTCGCGAAGCGGGGGGGGGTAGGCGACGGTTGCCTGGAGGAGCGCGTCTGCGCCCGCGACGGTGGCGATGGCCGTGAGCGCGACGACCGCGAGCTGAAGCCACGTCGCCCGGCGAGCGGGCTTCTGTCCGGCCTCCTCCACCGGGGTAACGTACCGCCTCGGCGCCGGGATGCCAAGCGCGTGCGTCCGGGCTTCCGGGCGTCAGGGTCCCGGCCGCTCGACGCCAGGGGGACCTCCGACGATCTCCGGCGCGCAATCGGGGACGGCCCCGGGCGGGGGATCGGAGACGGCCCCCGGGGGGGGCTCGGGGACCGTCGCGGGCGGGGGATCGGGGACCGTCGCGGGCGGGCGCTCGTCCGCGCCCCGGCCCCGGTCCGCGCGCCGCTTCCGATCCGGCCGCCCTGCCGCGAGCTGGCGCTCGATGTCGGCCAGGATCGCCTCCATTCGCTCGACCGCGCCGCGGGCCTCCGTCGCCTTGGCCTGGTGCTCGGCCGCATAGCGCCGCATCCGGTCGGCGTACTCGTCGCCGCGGGCCTCCTCCGCCTGGTGGAGGCATCGCGCCGCGGCCTCCTCCTGGCGCTCGACGAAGTCCTTCGCCCGGTCCGCCTTCTCCCGGAACTCCTCGCGCTTGCGTTCCTGGTGCGCCCGCCACTCGTTCCGGTCCTGCTCGCGCCGCTCCTGGAGGCGTGCGTAGAGGCCGTCCAGGTCCTCGTGGAGCCGCCGGCGCGCCTCGGGGCTGATCCGCGCGCCCACGACCGCCTCACGCGCGGCCCGGAACCGGCCCCACGCGGACCCGAGGTCGCCTGCCTCGATCGCGTCGGCCGCGGCGGCGATCGCGGCGTCGACCGCCTCGCGCTGCACGCCGTCCGAGCGCGCGGTCGCCTCGTCGATCGCCTGCGACATCGCGTCCAGGGCGGCGCGGACCCGGTCGCGGTTCGGGCGCGCAAGCGACGGCCCGCCGGACAATGCCTCGCGCGCCTCGCGCGCCATCCCCTTCGCCGCGACGACGTCCGGCCCGGCGGACGCCGCCCGCGCCGCGTCGGCCGCCCGGGTCGCCAGCGCGACGATCCTCTCCGCCACCTCCGCGGACGCGGCCAGCCGCGCCTCCTCGCGCGCGCGAAACGCCCGCCGGCATTCGGAGAACTCGTCGCGCAGTTCGCGGTGGCGGTCGCCGAGCCCGCCCTCCCTGAACAGCGCGTCCGCCTCGGCGCACGTCGCGAGGAACGCGTCGCGCCGCACGTCGTCCGCGGCGAGCAGGCGGTGCAGCCCGTCGATCGCGGCGGAAAGGCGCGCCTCGCGCTCGCGCGCCGCCGCGACCGTGTTCGCGACCGCCCGGTCCAGCACCTCGCGCAACCCGTCCAGCGCCGCGGACACGCGCCGCCGGTCCGCCGGGAGCACGCCCGGTCCGGCCAGCACGCGCCGCCTGACGTCCGCGGCGGCCGCCCGTGCCAGCCCGAGCGCAGCGGGTTCCTCTGCCGCCTCGACGGCGCGTCGCGCCGCCTCCACGTCCGCGACCAGCGCGTCCGCCGCCCTGGTGGAAGCATCGCGACGGGCCTCCGCGCGCCCCGCGAACGCCTTGCGGGCCGCCTGGTACCGTTCCCATAGCCCCTGGTGGTGCTCGGCGAGCCCGCCCGCCTGGAATTCCCGGACCGCGGCGTCCACCGCGCCGTGGAAGGCCTCGTCCGGAGCGGCGGGGTCCGCGACGGCCGCCTCGACCGCGGCGACGCACCGCTCGACCTCGGCCGCCCGGCGCAGGATTGGGTCGTCCATCTTCACCTCGATGGCCGCACGCACGCGCGACGGCTCGGAGGCGGATTGTACCGCGGCCGCGGCGGTTGCGACGGGCGCATCCGCGGAGGGGTTTCGCGAGGGCGGCCGGAGGGCGGGCCGGGCCGCGGGAACCTGTCGCGCGCCTCAGCGGTTGACCATCAGCCCGCACGCGCCGCGCACGCGCTCCATGGTCGCCTCGGCCACCTCGCGCGCCCTGCGGCCGCCCTCGCGCAGCACGTCGCGCACGTGGTCCGGTCGCGCCTCGTACTCGGCGTAGCGCGCACGCGCGTCCGCGAACCGATCGTTGATCAGCTCGGCCAGCCGCTTCTTCGCGTGGCCGTAACCGTAGCCGCCCGCGCGGTAGCGGTCCGCGATCTCCGCGGTCTCCTCGGGCGTGGCGAACAGCTTCAACAGCGCGAACACGTTGCACTTCGCCGGGTCCTTCGGCGCCTCCAGCGGCGTGGAGTCGGTCACGATCTGCATCACCCGCTTGCCGGTCTCCTTCGGCGTGGCGAAGACCTCGATCGTGTTGTCGTAGCTCTTGGACATCTTCTGGCCGTCGATGCCCGGGACGACCGCGACCTCCTCCAGGATGTAGGGCTCGGGCACGACCAGGACCGGCCGCTCCTCGGTCCCGACCTCGCGGTTCAGCTTCTCCGCGAGGTCGCGCGTCATCTCGATGTGCTGCTTCTGGTCCGCGCCGACCGGCACGAGGTTCGCGTCGTAGATCACGATGTCCGCGGCCTGGAGCACCGGGTAGCCGAACAGGCCCATGTTCGGCGACAGGCCCCGCGCGACCTTGTCCTTGTAGCTCGTGCCGCGCTCCATCAGCCCGACCGGGCAGACGCAGTTGAGCACCCAGCACAGCTCGGTCACCTGGGGCACGTCGGACTGGACGAAGAAGACGCTTCGCGCTGGGTCGATGCCGAGCGCGAGGTACCCGCACGCGAGGTGCATCGTCGCGCGCTCCAGGTCCGACGCGTTCCGGAGGCTCGTGAGCGCGTGGTAGCTCGCGATGAAGTAGAAGCACTCGTGGCCTGCCTCCTGGAGCTTCACGAACTGCCGGATCGCGCCGAACCAGTTGCCCAGGTGGAGCTGGCCCGAGGGCTGGATGCCGGACAGGATCCTCATTCGCTGCCTCCGCTTGCGACGCGCGCCCCAGCCGCGCCGGGCGGGCGCATTCTCGGCGCGGGAACCCGTGGTGTCAAGCGGTTGAGCCCACCGCGTGACGGGCGCGGGGACTTCCAGGGGATTCGGGGGGCTTCGCCGGTATTGACCCGGCTTCCCGCATGCTATCCTCCGGACCGCGTCCCGCACGGCGGAGGGGAAGATGGCCCGCGCGCTGCCGGCCCTGGTCGCCATGGTCCTCGGATGCTCGTCGTCGGCCTCGTCGCCCGCGGGGGACACGGGGGCCGGGGCGGATCCCGGCGCCGACCCCGGCCCGGCGGACGCGGCGCCGGAGCTGCCGCCGTACGTCGAGCCCGCGGCGCGCGTCCTGTTCGACCTCGAGTCGAGCCCGGTCGAGACGCCCTTCCCGTACGACCGGTACGCCGGGCCGGACGGGCACCTGCGCCTGGACGAGGACCGGTTCTCGTCCGCGATGCTCCCGATGGTCTACACGGAGAAGGGCTACCGGGACGCGTTCGCCGGGGCGAGGCGGTTCGCGACCTACGGTCCGGTCGCGTTCCTGGCGAGCGTGGCCGTGGACCCCGCGTCCCTGCCCGCGAACGGCGAGGCGTCGTTGGCCGAGGACGCGTCGATCCGGCTCCACCGGGTGGGGGCGGACGGGAAGCCCGGGGACCGGGTCGCGTTCCGTTCGCTCACGCACGACTACGAGGACGGGCCGCACCTCGTGTCGCTCTACCCGATGCGGGCGCTCGAGACCGACACGCGCCACTTCGTCGCGATCACGGACCGGCTCCGCGCCGCGGACGGTACGCCGCTCGGGATGTCCGCCGGGTTCGCGCGGCTGATGGGGCGCGCGGCCGTGGACCCGGGCTCGCCGGCAGCCGCCGCGTACGTCGCCGAGCGCGCGCGCATCTCCCCGCTGGTGGAGGCGCTCCCGGAGCCCGGGCGCGTGATCGCGGCCGTGGACTTCACGACCGGCAGCGTGCTCGCCGAGACCGACCGCGTGTTCGAGCCGCTCCGCAAGGGCGCGAAGCAGGCGACGATCCCGTACGACCTCGACCTCGACGACGACGGCAGGCCGGACGCGGTCGCGGGCGCCGGGTTCGACGACTGCAAGGACGCGAGCGGCGCGACCGCCTACGGCATCGAGGGCGCTTTCCGGCCGCTGACGTACACCGCCCCGAACCCGGACCGGCACTTCCACGCGACCGCGGACGGGTTCGAGGTCTTCCCGTCCCCGACCGTGTCGTTCTGGCTGATGGTCCCGGCGGGCGCGGGGCCGTTCCCGGTCGTGGTGCTCGGCCACGGCATCGGCGCGAGCCACTCGCAGCACTGCCGCCTCGCACGCGAGATGGCCGCGGCCGGGCTCGCGACGCTCCGCTTCGACTGGCCGCGCCACGGCCCGCGCGGCACAGGCTCGATGGACTTCCTGACGATCCCGGACCCGCTCGGGGTGCTCGCGAACTTCCGCCAGGCCGCGGTCGACCTCGGGTCGGCGGTGCTCGCGATCGAGGCGATGGCCGCCGGCCTCGACGCGGCTCCCCTCGGCGCGCCGGACGGCAAGCCCGACCTGGACGGCGGCCGGATCGGCTACGTGGGGCATTCGCTCGGCGGGATCATCGGCATGCTCTACCTGCCGTTCTCGGACCGCGTGAAGGTGGCGGTCATCAACGAGGCGAGCGTCGGCCTTTTCCACCTCGTGGACGTCTACCTGTTCAAGATGATCAACATCTTCGGGCCCATGGGCTACGTGCACGCGGCCCCGCACCTGCTGTGGGGCGGGGACGGCGCGTCGTTCGCGCGGCACGTGATCGAGGAGCCGTTCCCGTGGAGCGGCGGCGGGCGGAACGTGCTCGCGCAGGAGCTGATCGGCGACCAGACCATCCCGAACGTCGCGACCGAGGCGCTCGCGCGGCTCGTCGGCCTGCCGATGGTCGAGCCGGTGGCCGTCCCGGTCGACGGCGTGCAGGTGGTCGCGGCCGCGGGCGTCACGTCGGCGCTCGTGCAGTGGAGCCACCCGGAGGCGAACCACGCGCACTTCACGGGCGACGGCCCGCTGACGAAGCCGATGCACGACCAGGCGATCGAGTACCTGCGGAGCGGCCTGTACGAGGGGAAGCCGAGAATCGTGCACTGAGCCCGAAGCTCGCCCCCAGGCAAGGCCCGCGGCGGAGTGCGGCGGCGAAGGTCCGGCCCGTTCCGAGCGCGATCGGCGCCGCGATCACGCAGGCAGCCGGACGTGGCGCCGCGCGATCTCGTCGGCGAGGCGGTCGATGGCGGCGAGGTCGTCCGCGCGCGGCAGCGACTTCGCCTGGACCGGCGGGAGCCACTCGGCCTTGAGCGCGGACGTGAGGCCCGCGATCTGATCGGCCGCCTTGCCGGGCGCCCAGCCGTGCGACCCGACGAACGCGAGGTGCCGGGCCTTCGGCTTGATCGCGTTGACCAGGAACGCCGCGGAGGCCGCGTTCGGGTGCGCGCCGGCGAGCACGGTCGGCGTCGCGAACACGATCGTGTCCGCCTCCACGAGGGCGGACGCCAGCTCGCCGACGTCCACGCCGGTCAGGTTGAACTGGCGGACCTCGACGCCGCGGTCCGCGAGCGCGCCGACCAGGTGCTCGGCCATGACGCGCGTGCTGCCGTGCATGGACACGTAGAGCACGACCGCGAGGTTCGCGGGAGGCGCGGACACCCACTCGCGCCACGCGCCCAGGATCACGGCGGGGGTTTCCCAGGCGGGGCCGTGGCTCGGCAGGATGCGGGCGATCGGGAGGGTAGCGAGCCGGTCCAGGTGCTTCTCGATCTGCGCCCGGAAGGGCATCATGATCTCGGCGTAGTAGCGCCTCGACCCGGCCATGGCCCGGCGGCCGTCGCCCGCCAGCAGCTCGCTCTGGGCCACGTGCGACCCGAACATGTCGCAGGAGAGCAGCGTCCCGTCCTCGGGAATGAAGCTGACGACGGTTTCCGGCCAGTGGACCCACGGCATCGCGAGGAACCGGACCGTGCGGCCGCCGAGGTCGATCGTCTCGCCGTCCTCGACCGCGCGGATGCGGGCGGGGTCCACGTGCAGCTCGTCCGCGAGGAGGTCGCGGCCGCGCCGGCTCGCCAGGACCTCGGCGTCCGGCCAGCGCTCCATGACCCATGGGAGGCAGCCCGCGTGGTCCTGCTCCGCGTGGTGCGACACGACGTAGTCGATGCGGTCCACGCCGCCGAGCCGTGCCCGGAGCACGTGCAGCATCGACGGATCGACCGTGTCGAACAGCGCGGTCCGCGCCGTGCCCCGCACGAGCCACGCGTTGTAGCTGGTGCCCTCGGTCAGCGGGACCAGGTCGTCGAAGACCTTGCGGTCCCAGTCGATCGCCCCGACCCAGTCGATCCCGTCGGCGACGCGTCTCGGTTCCACGGCTTCCCTCCGTCATTCCTCCCGTGCCCGAGCCCGATCCAGAGCCCGCGCGAGCCCCGTCCCCGGGCCCGTCCCCGCCCCGGAGCCTACCACGTCAACGCGGAGGACCGATGTCGTTCCCCGGGCGCGCGCCGCCGGGCGCGGCCTCGGGCTGGATGGCGGGCAGGTCGCCGGGGGCGGTCGCCGAGTCGGCCTCCTTCGCCGGGTCGGCCGCGCCCGCGGCCGTGCCGCGCGGCCGCTTTGCAACGCGGGGGGCCGATGCCCTAGAATCAACCGGGTTCTCGACGTGGGGGGCGTCCGATGCGCGCTCGTTTCCTTCCACTTCTCGCGGGGTTCCTGTCGGCCGCGGCGCTCGCCGCTTCGTGCGGGGGCGTGAACGTCCCGAGCCTGGACCTGCCGGCCCAGCCGGACCCCGGTGCGGACCCGGCCGGCGACACGACCGGGGCGGACCCGGCCCCCGAGGCGGTCCCGGAGGTCGCGGGCGACGCGGGCGGCGACGTTGCGGACAAGTGCACTTCCGACGCTGACTGCGAGGGCGCGACCGGCGGCTGCGGCACGGTGACCTGCGACAAGGCCGCGGGGAAGTGCGTGTTCGAGGTGCCCTGCGACGACGGGAACCCCTGCACGATCGACAGGTGCGACGCCGCCGCGAAGGCCTGCCGGTACGAGCCGCAGAATGGCGGCGAGTGCGACGACGGCAACCCCTGCACGGTCGATGACGGGTGCTTCGCGGGCGTCTGCGCCGGCCTGGCGAACCACTGCGATGACCAGAACGCGTGCACGCGCGACCTGTGTTCGCCCGCCAAGGGCGGGTGCTTCCACGAGGCTTCCGGCCTGGGCGTCTGCGACGACAACAACCCGTGCACCTCGGGCGACACGTGCGACGGCGACGTGTGCGCGGGCACGCCGACCGCGGTCTGCGACGACAAGAACCCGTGCACGGACGACTCGTGCGATCCGGTCACCGGCAAGTGCGTGTTCATGTCGAACGAGGCGCCGTGCGACGACGCGGACCCCTGCACGGTCGAGCACGCCTGCTCGTCCGGCAAGTGCGTGGGCACGAAGGCCCTCGATTGCGACGACAATGAGGACTGCACGACCGACGTCTGCGTCAAGGGGCTGGGGTGCCAGTACGCGTTCGTGCCTGGGTGCCTGAAGTGCGCGAGCGACGCGGAGTGCAACGACAGCAACGCCTGCACGGCCGACTACTGCGGCACCGGGGCGTGCGCGTCGGCCCCGCTCGAGGGCGCGGGCTGCGAGGACGGCGACCCCTGCACCGAGGGCGACCGCTGCGTGGGCACGGTGTGCGCGGCGGGCCTGCCGCGGGCCTGCGAGGACGACAACCCGTGCACCGCGGGCGAGTGCGTCGCCGGGACCGGGGAGTGCATGCAGGTCCCGGTGCCGGGCGGGTGCGACGACGGCAACGCCTGCACCTCGGGCGACACGTGCGTGTCCGGGGCGTGCGCGGGCTCGCCGCTCGCGTGCGAGCAGCCCGGTCCGTGCCTGAGCGCCATCTGCGATTCCGCGACCGGCCTGTGCGAGACGTCCCCGCTGCCCGACGGGTCCTCGTGCGACGACGGCGACGGCTGCACCTCGGACGACGCGTGCGCGGGCGGCACGTGCATGGGCAGGGCCGCCTCGTGCGACGACGGGGACCCCTGCACGATCGACGGTTGCACCGCGGGCGGG
>VGRB01000182.1 GCA_016875475.1 Deltaproteobacteria bacterium | reverse complement strand
CCCCGCCGGCCGGCCCGCGTCCGGCGGGGTGCCGGGAGGGGGCGCGTCCCGGACGGCGACGACCGGGCGCGGGAGCACCGCCTCGACGGCCGCGCGAACCGCGCCGAAGTCCGCCCTCTCGAGCCGCTTGCCGGCGCGGTCGACGAGCCGGGTCAGCCACGGCGGCGCCGGGTCCGCGCGGTAGCCGAGGTTCAATCCTCTCGTGCGCCTGTAGGCCGGCGCGGCGTCGTCCCGCGGGCCGACGAAGACCGTGATGCCGCCGCCGGGCCAGCCGAGCGCCAGCTCGATCCGGGCGGCCTCGACGCGGCACGAGAGCGGGACCAGCTCGAGCGCGGCAAGGTCCGCGGGCCGCACGCCGAACAGGGCGCACGCGACCCGGCCGACCTCGTCCGCGGCGTCGCCCATCAGCCCGGCCCCCCCCCGGCCGGCTGCCGCGCACGGCCGCGGGCCGGCTTCGCGGGCACGGCAGGCTCGGGCCGCGCGGCGGCCTCGGCCGCGTCGCAGACCCGGTAGTACAGATCCTCGAGCGCCTCGTCCGACAGCGGCTTCGGGATCGCGAGGTGCCCGGCCTCGAGGATGCGCGAGGCCAATTCCTTGTACACGGTGGCCTGCGGGGAGTCCGGGAACGAGTCCACCACGGTCCGGCGGCGCCGCTCGGCCGACTGCACGACCGAGTCGCGCGGCACCGCGTGGATGACCCGGCTGCCGATCGCGTCGGCGAACGCGGTCACGACCTCGACCTCGGCCGGGACGTTGCGCCGGTTCAGCACGAGGCCGCCCAGGCGGACCTGCCGGCGCTCCGCGTAGTTCGCGATGCCCTTGCAGATGTTGTTCGCGGCGTAGATCGCCATGAACTCGCCGGACAGGACCACAAAGACCTCCCGCGCGTAGCCGGCGCGGAGCGGCGCCGCGAAGCCGCCGCAGACCACGTCGCCGAGCACGTCGTACAGGACCGCGTCGTAGCCGGCGTCGAGGACCCTGGCCTCCTCGACCATCTCGAACATCTTGAGGATCCCGCGGCCCGCGCAGCCGACGCCGGGCTCGGGCCCTCCGACCTCGATGTACTCGACGCCGGAGGCCGCCTTCTTCACGTAGGTCGCCGGCGGCGGGTTGCGGCCGTCGTACTCGCGCAGCAGCTCGATCACGGTGCGCGGCCGCGACCCGTCCCAGAACGGCCTGGACGAGTCGTGCTTGGGGTCGCACCCGACCTGGAGCACGCGGTGGCCGGCCGCGTTCAGCGCCGCGGTCACGTTCGCGACCACCGTGGACTTGCCGATCCCGCCCTTGCCGTAGAACGCGATCTGTCTCAATGACTCCCGGGCCATCCGTACCCTCACCTCGACCGGCGCGTAGTGTACGTGCCGGCTTCAACTTCTACAACGGCGTGAACTCGCGGCGTTCCAGGCGGAACCGCAGCCGCGACCGGAGCAGCGCCACCTCCGCGGCGAGCGACGGCGGCAGGGCCGCGGCACGCGGCACCAGCTCGCGCTCGACCCGATCGACCACGCCGGACAGGAACCCCTCGTCCGTGAAGATGCTCTCGCCCTCGCGGTCCTTCTCGACCGGGAGCAGCCGGAAGCCCGTGGAGAGGCCGCGCGCCATGTCCACGAACGCGGCCATCTCGTGCGCGTTCGACCGCGTCACCACGAAGCTCAGGACCACCTGCGGCCGGACGACGAACGCCCTGCCGGCGTCGAGGAGCGCGCGCACGTTGGCCATGACGCGCTCGAACCCGCCCGGCGTCCCCGAGATCCGCTCGTACGTCGCGGGCGTGGCCGCGTTCACCGACACGATGACCTGGAGGAACCGGGCGCGCGACATGTCCCGCAGCAGCGCGCCATCGAGCAACAGCCCGTTCGTCGTGAGCGTCAGCTCGAGGTCCGGGTGGAGGGACGCGTCGCACGCGCGAACCAGCGCCGCGAAGCGCGACGACATCAGCGGCTCGGCGCCCGCGAACGACAGGTCGCGCAGCACCGGGAGCAGCTCCAGCACGGACCGGAACAGCACGTCCGGCATGTCGCCGCGCGGGACCTCGTTCGTGTGGACGTGGCACATCCGGCAGTGGTTGTTGCACGACAGGGACGGCGCCACGACGAGGTAGCTCGGGAGCGAGCGCAGCCGGTCCGCGCCCGCGAGCATCTCCTCGGCCTGCACGGCGAGGTTCCGGAACAGCGCGCGGCTCGCGGGCAGGGACGGCGGCGGCTCGAAGGTCGGCGCGGCGCCGAAGAACGCGGGGCAGTGCTCCTGGCACGTGCGCCCCGCCTCGCGCGCCGCGATCGCGCGGCGGACCGCCTGCATGCCCTCGGAGTTCCACGCGTCCAGCAGCGGGACGTGGCGCCAGTCGCCCGTCCTCGCGCGGACCTCCGGCCTGAGCAGCGTGCTCCGGCACGGGGCCACGCCGCCGCTCGGGTCGTGGACCGCGAGCACGCCCCACGGGCTGACGCAGGGGAGCCGCGCCGCCGACACCCGGGCCACCAGGTCGGACAGGTCCCGGCGACGGAGGTACAGCTCGGCCGAGGACGGGCGCACGTCGTCGCCGGCGGTCGCGGCGCGCGCGGAGGCGGCGACCACGTCGGGCGGCCTGACCGGCGGGAGGGCCGGGTCGGGCGCGAAGTGGATCAGGCCGGGGCGGCAGGCCGACGCGAGCCCGCACTCCGCGCACGCATGAAAGGGGCGGACGGTCGCCGCGGAACGATCCGTGCCCGCGAGGACCGGGTAGAGGCCCGGGTCCGCGGCGTCGAGGTCGAGCACGCACGGCGGCGGGGCGGGGTTGGCAAGGCGGACGCGGGCGCCCGCGCGGGCCGCCTCCGCGATCGCGGCCTCGACGTGCGCGGCCGCGTGCCGGAAGTCCCACGGTGGAGGCAGCCCGCGCTCGGCCCCGGCGCAGAACGTCAGGTGGACCGCGCGGACCGGGGCGCGGTTGCACGCGCGCCGCACCGTCCCGGCCAGCAGCGCGTGCGTCTCGGGCATCACGGGCACGTCCAGCTCGATCGAGAGGCCGAGCCGAGCCGCGTCGTCGAGCAGGGACGCGAGCCTGCGGACCGACCCGGTCCCGCGGGTCAGGCGCGCGAGGGTCGGCGCGTCCGCGGCGGGGACCAGCACGAGCACCCCGGTCAGCCCGGCGTCCGCGAGCGCGGGGAGCGCCGCAGGATCCGCGGGCCCCGGGTGGGCATAGACGACCACCTCGGACGTGTCCGCGTCGCGGATGCGCCGGACCAGCGGGGCCAGCGCGGGCCGCAGCACGTCCCCAGCGACCACGACCGCGCGCCGCGCGCAGGGCAGCGGGAAGTCCGGGGCGAGGGCCTCCTCAAGTCCGGCGCCGACGCGGTCGGGGGAGCGGTTGCAGAAGGTGCACCGCATCGCGCACGCGGCGCGGATCCGGATCACCGTCTCCACGCTCGGCACCGGCGGCCTGACCGGATCCATCGCCCCCTGCTCCTCCCGTCCCCGAACCCGAGCCCGAGCCCGTCCGCTATTCTAGGGACCGACGCGAGCTCTGCAAATCCGCTACCAAAACCGCGACGCCCGACTACAATACCGCCCGTGCGGACGGACCCACAGAACGGGCAGAACGCGGCCAGGACCGGGCGCCTCCGCACCGCCGTCACCTGGATCGGCACCGTCGTCCTCCTCGGGCTGCTCGCGCTGACCACGGACCTGGAGAAGGCCTGGGCCGCGTTCGAGCAGGCCGACCACCTGCTGCTCCCGGTCTCGATCGTGGGGTTCACGCTCGCGACCTGGCTGGTCGACACCGCGACGACGCGGGTGCTGCTCGGCTACTGCGGGATCCGAGTGCCGTTCAACGAGTTCGCGCGGATCAAGGGGGCGTCCTACCTGCTGAACGTGATCAACTACAACCTCGCGCTCGTGATGATGGCGGCCGTGGTCAAGCGGCGCACCGACCGCGGCTGGGGATCCGCGGGCAGCCCGTTCATCGCCTTGAATTTCCTGGACCTATCCGGCATGGCCGTGCAGGCGTTCGGCGGCTTCGCCATGGCCGGGGTCCTGCCCCAGCTCGGCGCGACCGGCACCGCGATCCTCCTGACGATCGCGGCCGGGGGCCTCCTCGCGCCGCCGATCCTGGCAGTGCTGTCGCGCATCGAGAACGCCCCCGGGTTCCTGGGTCGCCTGCTCCGGCACGACCTCTTCTCCGCGTTCCGCGCGCTCACGGCCGGCCGGATCGCGGCGATCGTGGTCCTGCGGGCGTGCTTCATCTCGCTGTACGTCATGCAGACGTGGATGAACCTGAAGGCGTTCCACATCGACGTGCCGCTCGACGACGCGTTCGTGTTCAACCCGATCCTCGGACTGGTCGGGTTCATCCCGATCTCGGTCTCCGGCATCGGCACGACCCAGTTCCTGGCGCGCGGCTTCTTCGGGCCGTTCGTCCCGGTCGACCCGACGCTGGCGGGCGAGGCCGCCACGCGCGCCATGCACGCGACCGTGGACGCCTACTCGACCGCCGCGATCGCGGGCGGACTCCTGACCCGGGCCGCGATCGGCGTGATCTGCATGCCGTACGTGGCGCGCCTGCGCAAGGGCGGCAGCGTCGAGGCCGCCGAGCCGCCCGGGAACGGGGCCACCGCGTGAAACCCCTCCGACCGACCGCGGACCCCCGTGCGGACGCCGCGGTCGTGCTCGCCCGCGCGATCACCGGTTCGGCGCGCTCCACGGACCTGCTGCTGGAATTCGAGCGCGCCTACCCGGCGGGCCGCGAGCGCGACGCCGCCCTGCTCCACGAGCTGGTGCTCGGCGTCCTCAGGCACCGTGCCGCGTGCCAGACGTTCGTGACGCCGCTGCTCCGGAAGCCGCTCGACGACAGCCCTCCGCCGGTGCGCGAGGTCCTGCTCTGCATGGCGTACCAGGCGGTCTTCCTCGAGCGGGTGCCCGCCCACGCGCGCGTGTCGGCCTCGGTCGCCGCCGTGCGCCGGGTGGCCGGCGACCGCTACGCCGGGTTCGTGAACGCGGTCGGGCGCGGCATCGAGCGCGCCGTCGAGGCCGGCGACCCGCTGGCCCCGCTGCCGCCCGAGGTGCGGCACTCGATCCCGCGACACCTGCTCCGCCGGATCGCGGCCGTACACGGCGGCCCGCCGGACGAGGACGTGCTGGCGCGCATGTCCGATCGCGCCACGCTCGCGCTCCGGGCCAATCGCGCGGCCGCGACACCCGACGAGGTGACGGCGGCCCTGGTCGCGGCGGGCCTGGGCGCGAGGAGGTCGGCGATCGCGCCCGACGGCGTCGTGGTCGAACACGGCCGGCTCGCGTCCGCGGTGGCCGCGGGGGTCGTCCCGAGGCTCGCGGTCCCGCAGGACGAGGCGTCGCAGCTCGTGGTCGCGGCGCTCGCGCCGCAGCCCGGCGAGCGGGTCCTCGACCTGTGCGCGGGCGGGGGGGTGAAGACGTCCCAGATCGAGGCGGCGACCGGCGCCGCCGCCACCGCCGTGGACCTGGACGGGGCGCGGCTGGAGCGCGCGAGCGACCTGTGCCGCCGGATGGGCCTGCCCTCTCCCGAGGCGATCGCGTCGGACGCCGCGTCGCTCCCCGCGGAGATGGACGGGCACGCGGACGCGGTGCTGCTCGACGCGCCGTGCACCGGGATCGGGACCGCGCGAAGGCGGCCGGAGGTCCGGTACGTGCGGCGCGAGCCCGACTACACCCGCGCCGCCGAGGTCCAGGTCGCGCTGCTCCGGCGGGCGTGCTCGCTGCCGCGGCCGGGCGGCCGGCTCGTGTATGCCGTCTGCTCGTTCGCCCCGGAGGAGGGCCCCGGCGTGGTCGCGCGCGTGCTGGCCGAGCGGACCGACGTCGCGGTCGAGCCTGCGCCGATCCCCGGGCCGTGGCTCCGGCGGGACGGGACCGTGCTGACCCTGCCCTGGCGGGACGGTTGCGACGGGTTCTTCGTGGCGTGCTTGCGACGGCTGTGAGGGCCGGTCAGCAGCCCCACCCGCCGGCTTCCGGGCCGAAGACGTCGCCCTGATGCACGTTGCGGCAGATCACGGCCGGTTCTCGCGGGCGACGTCTTCTACATTCATGAATCGGAAGCCGGCGGGGGAACATCGGGAGCCCGCGGGGGGTCTCGCGAAAGCACTTCCTTCAGATGCTGCCTGATCGGCGGGAACCGCTAGCGGCTGGACTGCGCAGGAGGAGGCTCGGCCAGAGCCATCTCCATCAAGGTCCTGGAGCAGGTGACGCGGTTTCGCCCCCCCCGCTTGGACGCGTACAGGTGCTTGTCCGCGAGCTGGACCAGGGCGAGCGGGTCCGTCCCGTCCACCGGGAGCATGGAGAGGCCGAAGCTCGCGGTGACCTGGACCTTCTCGGTGCCCGCCGGGAACGAGGCCGCCTCGATCCCGCGGCGCAGCCGCTCGGCGACGCCGACCGCGATCCGGGGCGACACCTCGGACAGCACCAGCACGAACTCCTCGCCGCCGTAACGGGCGACGACGTCGTGGGCACGGACGGCGTGCCGGAGCAGCGCGGCGGTCCCCTGGAGGACCGCGTCGCCGACCGGGTGGCCGTAGCGGTCGTTCACGTTCTTGAAGTGGTCTATGTCGACCATGACGACGGCGAGGCGCCCGCCGGTGTTGACCGCGGTCCGGGCCATCTCGGTGAGCCGCTCCTGGAAGTACGTGTGCACGTAGGTCTGGGTCAGGCCGTCGGTCACGGACGTCTTCCAGAGCTGGTCGTGCGCCCTGGCGTTGTCGATCGCGACCGCCGCCTGGTTCGCGAACAGCGAGACGAGGGAGAAGTCCTCCTCGGTGAAGTCGCCGCTCTTCTTGTCGTTCGCGTTGAGCACGCCGATCACCTGGCCGCGCGCCTTGAGCGGCACGCTGATCAGGCTCGGGTTCCTGTAGCGGCCGGGGTTGCAGCCGGCCAGCCCGCCCTGGGCCGCGTCCGCGACGTCGTGCAGGAAGATCGGCTCGCCGGTCGCGGCCACGCGGCCCGAGATCCCCTCGCCGAGCTTGCGGACGGCCGACTTCACGACCTCCTCGGGGATGCCGATCGACATGCGGATCGTCAGCTCCTGGCGGTTCGGGTCGAGCAGCATGATCGAGCAGGACTGCGCCTCGGACAGGCGCGACACGCTGTCCACGATCAGGCGGAGGACGCGGTCGAGGTCGAGCGTGGACGAGAGGGCCTGCGCGACCTCCGCGAGCGTGGTCAGCGCGGTGACGCGATGGCTCAGCGCCGTGTGCAGGCGCACGGTCGAGATCAGGGTGGTCGCGTAGATCGCGATGAGGCGCAGGAACTCGAGCGCGGTCCGGTCCGGGGCGCCGCGGCGGAGGCCCGCGACCGCGAGGCTGCCGATCGTCTCGCCGGTCTGGACGAGCGGGACCCAGTAGGAGGCTCCCTGGAACGCGGCAGGCAGTTCGTCGAGGCCCTCGGTCGGCTGGCCCTCGGCCGGGTCGCGGGACACGAACCGGGACTGGCGCGCCCGGGCCCATGACACATTGCGGAGCGACATCAGGCCGCTCTTCTCGGCCTCCTTGTCGAGGCCGTAGGAGGCGGCGAGGCGCAGCACGCCGGAAGTGTCGTCGGCCACGAACACCCCGGCGACGCCGGCATCCGCGAGCAGCGCGGCCATCTCCGCGACCGACCGGAGCGACATCGCCAGCGAGTTGACCTCCTGCGCCTCGCCGACGAGACGGAGCAGCGTCAGGACCTGGTCCACGCGAGTCGCGCGATCCTGGGTTCCCGCGGTTGCCATTTCACTCCCCTGGCCCCTGGGGCGGGACGATACCAGATCGACGACTGGTGCGCCAAGGAGCCGGACCCGCGGAGGGGGGCCGGTTCGTTCCTCAGGCGTTTCCTGTGATCACGAGCAGGATCCGCATCAGTCCGAGGATCGGTCCGACGAGGTAGCGGCCCGCGAAGCTGATGAGCACGGCGAACGCGAGGATGACGAACACGGGGTTGCGCTCCAGGAACTCGTAGCGCGAGGCGAGGCGATCCGGCAGCAGGCCGGCCAGGACCCGGCTGCCGTCGAGGGGCGGGACCGGCAGGAAGTTGAAGACCGCGAGGCCGATGTTGACCATGAACGCCTTGCCCGCGAGGTGCGCGAGCGGCGGGACCTCGGGCATGCCGCGCTCGGGCGGGAGCATCGGGATCAGCAGGGCCTCCCAGAGCGACAGATCGGACAGCCCGGCCATCGTCACGACCTTGAAGACGACGGCGATCCCGAACGCGAACACGAGGTTCGACGCGGGACCCGCGAGGGCGGTCAGGAGCATCCCGGTCCGCATGCGGATGCGGTGCGTGAAGTTGACGGGGTTCACGGGGACCGGCTTCGCCCACCCGAAGAACGGCACGCCGGAGAAGATCGAGATCAGCGGGAACACGATCGTCCCGAGCAGGTCGATGTGCGACAGCGGGTTGACGTTCATGCGGCCCATGGAGGCCGCGGTGTCGTCGCCGAGCGCGTAGGCGACCCGCGCGTGCGCGTACTCGTGGACGGACAGGCAGAGGATCATCGGCACGAGGACCATCACGGCATCGCGCACGGTGGACAGGTCCAATTCTCACCTCCGGCGCGCACCCGGTGTCGACCGCGCGCGCCCGCATTCTACCCGCGACGGGACCGGAACGCGCGAAGACTCGCGGAAACGCAGGCGAGGAGGAGCCAGGCCGCGGGAAGCGCGCCGGCGGGCGAGGCGCCGGGAGACGCGGCGCACGACCCCGATCCGGGCGGCCGGGCGGGCGCGGCGGCATCGGGCGGGGGTGCGGGCTCGGGCATGGGCTCGGGTACGGTCGACGCGTCCGCGATCGGCGGGTCGGGCTCGGGTGCGGGCTCGGGCACGGGCTCGGGCACGGGCTCGGGCAGCATCTCGGGCGGCGGCTCCGCAACCGGCACGTCGGGTACGGGGTCGGGCTCGGGTACGGGGTCGGGCACGGAGTCGGGGTCGGGCGACTCGGGCACGGGGTCCGGCAGCATCTCGGACGACGGCTCCGCAACCGGGAGGTCGGGGACGGGCTCGGGGGCGGGGTCGGGCACCAGCTCGGGGCCGGGTTCGGGCGCGGGCTCGGGCCCGGGTTCGGGGGGGAGCGGCGGGAACGCCGCGTCGATCGCGTCCCAGGGATCGGGCAGCGCCGCCTCGTACCCGAGCGCCCAGAACGCGACGCCCGCGATCCCGGTCTCGGCCGCGAGCCCGACCTTGGCGAGCAGCGACGCCGCGTCCTCGCACCACAACTGCCTCCACGTCGCGCCGCTCTGGTACGCGAGGTACGGCGTCGAGGACGACACGTCCCACTGCCAGCCGCTCTTCGCCGCGCAGTCCGCATAGACGGTCGCGGTCGCGTTGGCGGTCTTGGTGCCCGGCACGGACGCGTCCAAGCTCGGCCAGTCGTACCCGTAGAGCGGCAGGCCCATCACCACCTTGCCTGGCGGCGCGCCCGCGGCGAGGTAGTCGTCGATCGTCCACGCGAGCGAGTGCTGGCCCCACTTCGACGACCCCGCGAGCGGCGCGACCGGCCCGGGGTTGCTGCCCTTCCAGTGGTAGCCGTAGCCCATGAACGCGAGCGCGTCGCACGCAGCCGCGAGCGCCGGGTAGTCCCAGGCGTCCGACCAGTCCACCGCGGGCGTGGCGAGGCTGACGTGTGAGGTCCCGAGGGCCTCGTCCATCGCCTTCTTCAATGCCTTGGTGAACTCGATCATCCCCTGCCGGTCCGCGGCCTTGACGCCCTCGAAGTCGATGTTGACCCCGTCGCCGCCGCCCATCGCGACCGCGGTCACGATCGCGTCCACGGCCTTCTCGCGCGACTCCTGCGTGCCGACGATCCCGTGGATCGCGACGGAGTCGAAGCACGTGATCGTGAGCACGACCTCGGTGCCCGCTGCGTGCGCGGCCGAGATCATCTCCGCCATCTGGGGCGAGCCCCAGTGCTTCATGTCGGTCAGGGTGGCCGTCCCGTCCATCGCGGCCGCGAAGTAGGCCAGCACCGTGAGCCGGTCCAGGTGCAGGGTCGCGCTGCCGAACGCCCAGTACGGGAGCCAGCCCAGCACCGTGCCGGACGGCTTGCCCTCCGCCGCCGGCTCGATGGGGGGCAGGAACGCGACGGCCGGGGCCGGGTCCCACGGCAGGTCGCGGTGCGCCTCCCATGCCTCGGCCATGGGCGACCGCGGCGCCTCCACGGGGAACTGCGGCGCGCCGGCAAGGACCGCCAGGACCGCGATCGAGAAGCCCGTCATCCCTTCGGACCTCCTCCGCGGGGGATCATGGCCGGTCCCGCGGGTACGGTCAACGCGTTGCACCGCGGATCCCGGATTGCGTAGAATGCCCCCCTGGATCCCGGAAGGAGGACGTAGTGGCACGGAGGGACGCGGGCCGGAGGTGGCTCAGGCGGCGCAAGCTCTACGCGGGCGGCGCGCTGATGGTGCTCGCGCCGTTCGCGGGCGCCGGCTGCGACGAGGCGGCGAAGGACGCGGACGCGGCGGGGCCGGCCGACGCTCCGGACGCGGCGCCCGCGGACTTCCCGGCGGACTACGTGGCGCCCGAGGTGATCGCGATCGCGCCGCCGTGGGATCCGGGTCCGCTCGACGTGCAGGAGCTGGTCGACCCGTGGCAGCCGCCCGAGGTGATCGCGGGG
>VGRB01000181.1 GCA_016875475.1 Deltaproteobacteria bacterium | reverse complement strand
AAAACGTCCGCGGCGGTCGCAGACGAGCGGCCCTCCCGCCCGGAGGCGCGCAAGCTCCACAAGCACGAGCTGCCGTTCCGGATCGAGATGGAGCCGAACCCCGACATCCTGATGACCCTGGCGCCGGCGCTCGAGGGCAAGGTCGCGCTCGGGTTCGCGGCCGAGACCGACGACATGGAGACGTCGGGCCGCCGCAAGATGGCGGACAAGGGGCTCGCGCTGCTGTTCGCGAACCCCGTCGGAGAAGGCAAGGGCTTCGGGGCGGCGAGCGGCGAGGGCATCCTGCTGCGCGACGACGGCACGCGGCGCGAGGTCGAGCCGATGCCCAAGGAGGACCTGGCCGACCTGCTGCTGGACGAGGTCGCGGCGCGGCTCGGGTGAGGCATGGAGCCGGAGATCGGCAAGGAGATCCGTGACATCGCGTTGCGGCTGGCGACCGTCATGGAGTCCGACCACGACCTCCTCCCGCACCTCCGGGCGCCAATCCCGGTACCCGTGCTCGTGGACGCGCTCGCGCCCGCGCCCGTACGCGAGCCCGAGCCCGCGCCCGTACGCGAGCCCGAGCCCGAACCCGTGCCTGCCCACGCCCCGGTGCCCGCCGCGCCGGGGACTGCGCAGCCACAGCCCCCGGACCTGTCCGCCGACGTCCTCTCCCTCCGCGACGTCGTCGAGACCTGCGCTCGCTGCACGCTCGCCGGGACGCGGACGCGGGTCGTGTTCGGCGAGGGACCCGTCGGCGCGAAGGTCATGTTCGTCGGCGAGGGCCCGGGCGAGCAGGAGGACCGGACCGGCCGCCCGTTCGTCGGCCCGGCGGGCCAGCTCCTGGACAGGATGATCGAGGCGATGAAGCTCGGCCGCGGGGACTGCTACATCGCGAACGTGGTCAAGTGTCGCCCCCCCGGCAACGCGACGCCGGTCCCGGAGTGGACGGTCGCGTGCGCGCCGTACCTCGAGCGCCAGATCGAGCTGGTCCGCCCGCGCGTCCTGGTCGCCCTCGGCACCCCGGCCGCCAATTTCCTGACCGGAACGACACTCGGCGTCGTCCGGCTGCGCGGCCGCCTCCATCGCAGGGGTGACATCCCCCTGGTCGTGACGTATCATCCGGCCGCCCTCCTCCGGGACCCCGGACTGAAGCGGTTCGCGTGGGAGGACCTGAAGATGGTCATGGCCCGTCTGCGGGGCGTGTGAACCCGGGTCGAGCCCGCGATGACGACGGAGTGACGGCGGTGGCGAAGCACGATGCAGGGGTCCGGTACGGCACTCACCGGGTGATCGAGCCGAAGGGCGCGCTGCCCCAGGCCGCCCTGGTGATCGACAACTCCCTCCCGATCCACCCGACCGAGATGCTCGTGGACGTCCAGATGCTGAACGTGGACGCGGCCTCGTTCACGCAGATGAAGAAGGCGGCGGGGAACGACCCCGACGGGGTGGCGGCGCTGATCCTGAAGACCGTCGCGGAGCGCGGCAAGCAGCACAACCCCGTCACCGGGTCCGGCGGCATGCTCACCGGCGTGGTGCGCGCGGTCGGCCCTGACTACGACGGCCCGGTGGACGCGCGCCCGGGCGACCGGATCGCGACGCTCGTGTCGCTGTCCCTCACGCCGCTGAAGATCGACGCGATCCGCAAGGTCTACATGGACCGCGACCAGGTGGCGATCGAGGGGTACGCGATCCTGTTCTCGAGCGGGATCGGCGTGAAGCTTCCCGACGACTTCTCGCGCGACGCGGCGCTCGCGGCGCTGGACGTGGCGGGCGCGCCGGCGCAGGCGTACCGGCTGGTCAAGCCCGGCATGGACGTCGGGATCATCGGCACGGGCAAGTCGGGGCTGCTCTGCGCAATCGCGACGCGTCGCGTGCTCGGGACCACGGGCCGGATCTTCGGCGTGGCCCGGCGGCAGGAGTCGCTCGACCACATCGGCTCGTTCGGCTGCCTCGACGTGCCGATCCTGGCGGACGCCACGGACCCGGTCGCCGTGCTCGAGGCGGTGCACCGCGCCACCGACGGCAGGATGCTCGACGTGGTGCTGAACACGACGAACACCCCAGGCACCGAGATGTCCACGGTGATGGCGTGCCGGGAAGGCGGCGTGGCGTACTACTTCAACATGGCCACGTCGTTCACGGCGGCCGCGCTCGGCGCCGAGGGCATCGGCAGGGACGTGACCCTGCTCATCGGCAACGGCTACGTGCCGGACCACGCGCGCATCACGCTCGACCTGGTCCGGTCGGACGCCAGGCTTCGCGCGTACTTCGAGGACAAGTACGGGAAGGCATGATGAACCACCCGCACACGGCGTCCTGCATCGAGGTGATCTGCGGCCCGATGTTCTCGGGCAAGAGCGAGGAGCTGATCCGGCGCCTGCGCCGCGCGCAGATCGCGCGCCAGCGGGTCCAGATATTCAAGCCGGCGCTCGACGATCGGTACGCGGCGGACCGGATCGTCTCGCACTCCGATCTGTCCCTGTCGGCCGAGGTCGTCAGGACGTCCGAGGACCTCATCAGGCGCGTCGAGGACCGCACCGAGGTGGTCGGGATCGACGAGGTGCAGTTCTTCGACGCCGGGATCGTGGCGGTCTGCGAGAAGCTCGCGAACATGGGCAAGCGCGTGGTGGTCGCGGGCCTGGACCTCGACTACCGCGGCATCCCGTTCGAGCCGGTCCCGCAGCTCATGGCGATCGCCGAGTACGTCACCAAGACGCTCGCGGTCTGCACCCGGTGCGGCGGTCCCGCTTCGCGCAGCCAGCGGCTCGTCACCAGCGAGGAGCGGATCGTGGTGGGCGCGACCGACACCTACGAGGCCCGCTGCCGCCGTTGCTTCGAGGCCGAGTTGACGAGCCAGCTCAGGATGGACCTGCCGAGCGAGTCGTAGCGTCGCGCGCATCCGGCCGGCGCTCCACCGCGACCCCGGACCCGAACGTCGCCGCCACCCAGGACGGGAACTCCGACGCCTCGTCCGCGTTCGCCGCGGTGACCACGAAGCACAGGATCACGTCGATCCCCGCGGCCCGGGCCGACCGCACCGCGCGCACCTTGCGGTCGAAGGTGCCGCCGACTCCGGTCAGCTCGCGCACCCGCCCGGGCCGCGCGGTGTGGAAGGACACGTGGAGAACGTCCGGCAGCGCGGGCGCGCCGTCCGCGTCCCGGAACCGGTCCCACCACCCCTCGACCCCCGGGAGCACGCCGTTCGTCTGGACCGTGACGCGGAGGCCCTCCGCGCGCGCAAGCGCGACCCACCGCGGCAGCAGCGGGTCCAGCGTCGGCTCGCCGCCGGTCAGGACCACCGCCCCGGCACCGGCGCCCCGTGCCGACCGGATCGCCCGCTCGATCTCCTCGGGCTCCGGGTCGCGCACGTCGGTCCGCCGGGGGGTCGTGCAGAACGGGCACGACTCGTTGCAGCGCGTGGTCAGCGACAGCTCCAGGGCGCCGTCCCGCACCCGCGGTCCCGGCCCCGGCAACGCCGCCGATCGGAACAGCGCGGCGCACGCCTCCGCGCCCAGGGCGGCCTCGCCCCGGGACACCGCGGCAGCGACCGCGTCGAGCAGCGCGATCCGGTCCTCGTCCGCCTCGGCGCCCGCGTACCCGAGCTTGAAGTGCCGGGACCGCCTGTAGAAGCCGGCGTCGGACGCGGCCGGGAACAGGCGCACGACGAAGCCATCGCCCGCCCGATCGAACACCAGGTCGAGCGCGCCCCCGGAAGGCCTGACGCCCGCGAGGACGAATCCCCCCCCGGGGCCGTCGGCGGCGCGCCCAAGCAGGCACCGGATGACCTCCTCCGCCCCCTTCATCACTCGTCCAGCAGCCGCCGCTCGCCCTCGAGCTTCCGGATTCCCGTGACGTCCTGCACGACCTCCATGGTGCCCAGGTACTCGCCGCCCTCGCCACGGACCGCGAAGTAGCGGATGTGGACCTTCATGCCCCGGAAGTCGATCCAGAACTCAGCGACGTCGCGCTTCCCGGACCGGAAGTCCGACACGATCCGGTCGACCACGTGCAGGCTCTTCTGCGGGTGGCAGTTCTGGACCTTGGTCCCGATGGCGCCGCGGCTGCGCGGGAAGATCTTGTCCTTGTGCTCGTGGCTGAAGTAGCGGACCTCGTCGTTCGCGTCCACGAACGAGACCTCGACCGGCAGCGTGTTCAGCATCGCGGCGAGCACGTCGCGGTCCACGCCGTGCGACAGGTCCTTGATCCGCCCCGCTTCGGCGAGCCGGGCCGCGAGCGCCTCGATCCGCGCGCGGCCGCCCGGCCCCAGGCGCTCCTCGGTTGCCGCGACCCCGGCCGCCACCGCCTGCTCGTCCGCCGGGCCCATGACCCTCATGGCCATGGGGTACAGGATGTCGTTCTCCTTCCAGTAGTGGTCCTTCAGGATGCCCGCGTACTCGCGGAAGGTGTCCTTGAACGCCTCGAGCCCGGACGCGTCGCCGCCCTCGTACCGCGCCGCCCCGTCCCGCAGCGCGGCGACCAGCTCCCGCACCTGGTCGTGCTCCGCCAGCATCACCGCCAGCGGCCCGCCGTGCCGCGGGATCCCGAGCGCCTCGATCCGCGGGAAGAGGTGCTCCTCCTCCTTCCGGTTGTGGCAGTCGTCCGCGAACTCCGAGAAGTACGCCGCGGCCGCGGCCACGACGCCGCGATCCGGCGCCTCGGCCCCGGACAGCAGGCGGTCCACCGCCTCCAGCACCCGCTCGGTCATCGCGTGATCGTCCATCAGGAACTCGAACCAACGCCGTTCCATCTCGCCTCCTAACCGATCTGCCGTCCCCGTACCCAAGCCCGTGCCCGTACCCGCCAACTCGGGCCGCGAGCCGCGGGACGGAACAGTCTCCCGAAAGGGATGGCCCGTCCCACGCCCTTCCCCGGGACCGGGCCGGCACGCAGGATACCACGCGACCCCGGGAAGCCCGCGTCCCGCTCTGAAATCCCCCTTCCTTTTTGTTTTTTCCCTGCATACAATCCGCTCCGGTCGGGCGCGGTCCGAGGCCCGCCCGGACGTTGCCGGAGGTTGTCGCCGATGAAGAGCGTGGTCGCCCTGACGGTCCTGGTCGCGTTCGTGGCAGCGGGCTGCTACAACACGTACACCATCCCGCGGACCGAGCTCTCCGGGCTCCAGGCGTCCGAGTCCGGAACCGCGACCGTGAAGGACCTGGAAGGGAACAGCCTCGTGGTCAAGGACGACACCCGCCTGTTCGTCCGTTCCAAGGGCGGCAAGCGCTATCCGATCACGCCGTTCAACTTCAAGATGACCGAGTCGCAGCTCGTCGCGTCCGACCGCGACTACATCCTCGACCTCAACGGGATCAAGGACGAGGCCGAGGTCGACCACGTCAGCACGTGGAAGACGGCCCTCCTGATCGGCGCCGGCGCCGCCGCGGTCGCCGGCCTGATCGTCCTGACCGTCTTCACCGCCAACAGCAAGAGCCAGTCGCAGTAATGGGCGCGCAGGCGCCGCATCCGTCCTCCTCCCGCCCGACGCGTCCGCCTCTTCCCCGTCCCCCGCGTCGCGGCCTGTGGGTCCTCGTCGCCGTCCTGCTGGTCCTCGCGGGCGCCGCGGCGGCCGTGCTCGTCGCGCTGCCCCGGGTCGCCGCGTCCCTCGCGTCCGACCGGATCGACCGGCTCGCCGCGTCCCTGCCCGGCACGCTGGACCGCGGCGAAGTCTCGCTGTCCGGCTTCCCGGTCCTGCGCCTCTCCCGCCTCGCGTGGCGCGACGGCGAGGACTGGTCCGTCGAGGCATCGAACGTGCGCGTCGAGATCGAGCCGTTCGCGGTCCTGTTCGGCGGCCCGCCGGTGCGATCGGTCGGGGTCGAGGCCGTCCGCTTCCGCCTGGGAGACCCCGTGCGCCCGCTCGCCGGCCCCGAGGCGGCGCTGGACCGGCTGAGGTCGCTCGCGAAGCCCGTCGGCACGCGCCCGGGCGGCCCGGATCCGGGCGCGCGCACCCTTCCCGGAAGCCTCCCCGACGTCCGGATCGCCCGCATCGAAGGCCGGGTCGAGCTGGCCGGCGGGGCCGCGGCGGCGACCGACGGCTCGCTCGATCTGCGCCTCGCGGACGGCTCGCTGGACGCGTCCGCCCGGGCGTTGTCGGGGTCCGTCCGCGTGCGCATCGGCGGTGGGGTCGAGCGCCGGATCGACGTCGAGGCCGCGCTGTCCGGCCGCGAGGTCGAGTCCGCCTCGGCCAGGGTCGCGCCTTCGGTTTCCATGGAGATCGCGGGGGCGGCGGTCGGCGCGTCGGGCCTGAGCTGGAAGCCCGGCGGGATCGAGGTCCTGTCGCCGGCGTGGAACCGCACGGGGCGGTGGTCCGTGTCCGCGCAGTCGATCGCGGTCCGCTGGGACGACGTCCCGGACGAGTCTGGCGCGCTGCGCGACCTGCTTCAGCCCGGGCTCCCGCCCGCGGTGGCCCGGCTTCTTGCCGCGCGCACGGTCCGCGAGATCGTGGTCGGCCGCCCGACGCTGGACGTCGTGTTGGCCGCGGCCCCGGAGCCCCCGGTATCGAGTCAGTCCGACCCCGGGGACGACGCGGCCGAGCCTGACGACCGCCACGAGGGCGCGTTCCGCCGGAACGTCTCGAAGGCTTTCGCCCGGCTCGAGCGGGCGGTCGCGGTGGCGTCCGGGACGGTTGCGGTCGCGGCGAAGCGCCTGCCGGCGGCTCGGGTCGCCGTCCACGGTGCGACCGTTCGCTACGTCGAGCCCGGCGCGAACCCGGCTGAGCCGGGCACGTCGCTCGCGAACCTCGACCTGCTGCTCCAGCGCGAGGCCGGCGGGCGAGTCCTGGGCCGGGTCACCTTCGAGTGCCCGGAGGCGCCCGCGAAGGCGAACGAGATCCGCTTCGCCGCGGACCCGGAGCGCGGCGCGCTGACGGGCTCGCTGAAGGCGGCGCGCCTGCCGCTCCACCCGTACCGCGCCGGCATGCCCGCGTGGCTCACGGCCGGGCGCACGACCGTGCTCCGCGACACCGACGTGACCTTCGACCTGGCCGGCCCGGAGGGGCCGATCATGGTGAAGGGCACGGTCGGGATCGAGGGCGCCGGGGTCCACCTGCCGGCCGTCGCGACCGCGCCGATGCGTAGCGTGTCGTTCGAGATGCAGGGGACGCTCGCCGCCGACGTCCGGGCCGGGAGCGTGCGGGTGACCGGCGGCAGGTTCTCGCTGTCCCGGATCCGGATCCCGATCGAGCTGGACGCCTCCTCGCTCGGGACCGCCCCCCACATCCGAGCCGCGGCCAGCGTCGAGCGCATCCGCGCACAGGAGCTGCTCGAGTCGCTGCCCGTCGAGGCCGTCCCCGCCCTGGAGGGCGTCAGGCTCGCCGGGAGCTTCGCCGCCGCGATCGAGCTGGACCTGGACACCCGGAACCTCGGCGCGATGAAGCTCGACTTCCGGCCGGACGTCGCGGACCTCGTCGCGATCGATCTCGGCCGCGGCGTGAACCTCGACCTGCTGCGCCGTCACTTCTTCCACCGGATCGAGGAGGGCGGGGGGAAGGTGGTGAACCGGGTCATCGGCCCTGCCTCGTCGGATTGGGTCCCGTACCACGAGGTCCCGCGGGTCCTGATCGACGCGCTCACCACGGGCGAGGATTCGCAGTTCTTCACGCACCACGGCTTCTCGGTCGCCGGGATCCGGCGCTCGCTCCAGGTGAACCTCGAGCGCGGCGGGCTCTACCAGGGCGCCAGCACGCTGTCCCAGCAGCTCGTCAAGAACCTCTTCCTGTCCCGCGAGAAGACGCTGGCCCGGAAGCTCCAGGAGGTCTTCATCACCTGGCAGCTCGAGAAGTTCCTGGACAAGGAGAAGATCCTGGAACTGTACCTGAACGTGATCGAGTGGGGGCCCGAGGTCTATGGCCTCCGCCAGGCCGCCATGCACTACTTCGGCAAGCTGCCCCGCGAGCTGGACCTGCTCGAGTGCGCCTACCTCGTGTCGATCATCCCGAACCCCAGGATGTTCCACAAGCATTTCGAGAACGGCGCCCCGTCCCCGGCGTTCGACGCGCGCGTCAAGGGGCTCGTGCGCGAGATGGCGCGCCGCGGCCTCGTGCAGCAGGAGTCGGCCGACGCGGTCCGCGACCGGCGATTGAGGTTCGTGCCCCAGACGCCGCCGCCCCCGTCGGACGAGGGCCTGGGCCTCGAGCCGCCCGGCCCCCCCCCTGAGCCCCCCGAGTTCGAGTAGTCCGTGCCCCCCCGGCGCGCCCGTCCCATGCGTTCCCGGGCGGTCCGCGCCGGCGTCAACGGCGCGGACCGAGGGTGCGCAGGGGGGGCTACAGCGCCCCGAACGCCGCCAGCACCTTGTCGGGCGCCGCGTGGTCCGACAGGAACTGCACGGCGAGCAACCCCGGAACGCGGCCGACGACCGCGGGCGACTCCATCCCGGCGACCCACACCCGCAGCTCGCGGGTCCGCGCGTCCCCCGCCTTGGCCGCCCACGGCGGCAGGACGCGGTCGTCGCGTCCGAGCGCCATCAGCATGACCACGACGTCCCCGGACTCGGACGCCCGCCAGTCCACCACGCCCGGGACCTTGGGTCCCGAGCCGGGGAGTGCCAGCACCCCGTCCACGAGCGAGCCCTGCCGCGCCGGAGCAGCGGCCCCGGCGGGCGGCTTGACGCTCGCGAGCTTCAGCGCGCCCGCGCACGACTCGAACTCGTGCGTCAGGGCCGCGACCCAGGCCGCCGCGCCGCCGGAGTCCTCGACCGGCCCGACTCCGGACAGGTGCCGCACGCACTCGCCCGCCGCCGCGGGGCCGAGGGCCTCGCGCACGAGGTCCCGGCTGCCGAAATCAGGCAGGAAATCCACTGCCTTGCCAGCGCCGATGTCGATCGCGATCAGCGCCTTGCGCGCGTATGGGTGGGCCCCGCCCTGGAAGCCCTCGGATGATGTCACCCAGATCGACACGCCGTCGCGCACGCCGAGCAGCGTGACCTTCTCCACGTGGTAGAACTCGGTCGCGAGGTCCGGATCCGCCCTGGCCGCGGCCTTCAGGTCGGGTCGCGCGTCGTCGAAGCCCGTCGCGAGGTCGGTCTCCCTTCCCCCGGCGCCGAGCTTCAGGTGCGCGAACGAGGAGTCCCTCCGGGCCCCGGCGGGCTTCGGCGCCGGCTCCGTCACCACGCGGAGGGTCCGGGTCGAGCCGTCGGGCATCACCCGCACCAGCCGCGGCACCCGGTGGACGGCGAGGTCGCGGCCCGCGGGGCCGGCCTCGACCAGCAGCGATCCCTCCGGCGTCAGCACCGCCGCGACCGGCCGCGGCCCCTTCGGCCCCGCGTCGGCCGACGGCACCGCCGGGACGTCGCGCTCCCAGCCGATCGTGGACGCCCCTCCGGCGTCCCCGCGGCCGATCCCGGTGAACTTCACGTTCCCGGGCTTGTAGGGCTCCTTGTCCCTGCACCCGGCCGACACGGCCATCCCGACCGCGAGCCCAACGATTCCTCTCGCCGTCATCCGCTCACTCCGCGCGCAGGACCGGCGGCTCGGCGCCGCCCCCGTTCGCGATCCCCACGGCGCGCACGATGGCGCGCGACAGCGCGAGCCGCGCCGCAATGCCCACCTGGTGCGAGTCCGCCTCCACCTCTCCGGCCGACGCGAGCAGCACGGTGTCCCCGTCCACCGCGGTCTGGCACGGGCGGATGCACGCCGGGAACGCCTGCGACGCGAGGATCGCGGCACGCCGGCACTCGACCGGTTTCAGCCGCCCGTTCGTCACCACGACCCCGACGGTGGTCGCGTCGACCGCCCGCAGCCTGCCGCCGAGCGCGCCGGTCAGGATCACCTCCTCGGCGTCCGCGAAGCCGCCGGCCGGGTTCCGCGCCCCGGCCACGCACCGGCCGGTCCCGGGGTCGTGGACGTTCCCGAACGCGTTCACGACCGCGATCGCCCCGACCACCAGCGTCCCGATCTCCACGTGCGCGGCGCCCACGCCGCCCCACATCGCCAGGCCCGGACCAAGCACCTTCCCGACCGCCGTCCCCGACCCGGCCCCGACGCGGCCCTCCGCGACCACGGTCCCCGCCGCCTCGCAGGCCGCGTACCCGGTCTCGACGCCCGGCCACGCCCCCTTCTTCCCGAACGCCAGGTCGAACACCGTGACGGTCGGCACCGCGGGCACGCGCATCGACCCGACGGCGATGCCCCTGCCCCGTTCCTCGAGCCAGCGCATCGCGCCGCCGCCCGCGTCGAGGCCGAACGCGCTCCCCCCCGTGACGAGCACCGCGTCCGCGACCGTGACGGAGTGGTCCCGCAGGAGCGCGCTGACCTGCCGCGAAGACGCGGCCCCGCCGGTAGCCTCGGCCGCGTACGCGCAAGCCCGCTCGAACAGGACGACGGTACACCCGGTGGGAGCGCCCGCGACGCCCGAATGCCCGACCCGAGCCCCGCAAGCGGCACTCCAGCCGCCGCGAAGCGCCGCGGGCCCGAAGAGCCTGTCCTGTTCCCAGGATTCCACGAAGACGAGTGTACGCCGGGAAGGGAGCGAGCGCGAAGCGCGAGCGGGTGCGAGCGCGCCGCGCCGAGGCGCGGAGCGCTCGGCGGCCGCAAGGCGGCCGCGCAAGGGGGGTGGCCCGCGCCCCGCAACGCGGGGCGGCGGGCAGGGGGGCGAGCCGCGCCCCCCTCCGATCGATGCC
>VGRB01000180.1 GCA_016875475.1 Deltaproteobacteria bacterium | reverse complement strand
CCCCTACCTCGCGAAGACGGAGAAGCTGCTCCAGTCCCAGATGCCGGAGAACGGGATCGACGAGGTGTCGAACGGCTTGATCCGCAACCAGTTCCAGGACACGACGGTGGCCGGCGGCACGCCCGTGCCGATCCCGGACAACAACCCGACCGGCGTGTCGTCCGATCTGTCGTTCCCTGACCTCGGGATCGCCGAGGGCCTGACCGTGAACGTGAGCCTCACAAACTCCGACGTCTCCAAGGTCGAGGTCCGCCTCTACGACCCGCAGAACGTGATGTACCTGCTGTACTCCGGCGGCTCCACGGGCACGCAGATCACCGCGACGTACCCGGTCCCGACGCCGACGCTGACGGGCGACCTCGGGACGTGGACCGGCAGGAACCCCAAGGGGAAGTGGTGGCTCGAGGTCATCGACTTCGGGTACCTGAACAACGGGTTCGACGGCGCGATCAAGGCGTGGTCCGTGACCACCAAGACCCTGTCCACGAAGAAGGTCGAGGTCGCGGGGGACCTCGGGGTGACGGGCGCGCTCGGGGTCGCGGGCGCCTCGACGTTCGGCGGCGACGTCGTCGTCCAGGGCAGGCTGACGGTGGTGAACCGGCCGGTGGCGTCCGTGTGGACCGCCGAGGAGGACGCGCTGGCGGACGGCGCGTCGATGCAGATGGACACCGGCATCGCGAGCCCGCTGCTGATCGCCCAGGCGTGGTTCCTCCAGGATGGGCAATGGCTCCAGGCCTCGACCGCGGCCGACGTGCAGACGGTGGGCACCTGTTCCGCCTGCGGTGACGGCAAGCACGGCGACTACGTGGCCCAGGGGAACGTCAACCTCGCGGGCGGCACCTACGACTTCGAGTCGTTCACGGTCAGCCCCGGCGCGGTCGTGACGGTGACCGGCAGCACGCCGCTCGTGATCAACGTCCAGGGCGACGTCGTGGTGAACGGGTCGATCGTGCTCAGCGGAGGCTCCGGCACGGACGCGACGTCCTGCTGCCCTGACAACCCCGGCGGTGCGGGGGGCGGCGGCGGCGGCGCGGCCGGAGGGACCGGCAGTTCCAACGGCCAGGCCGGAGGGGGTTCGGGCGGCGGCGGCCAGGGCTGCACCGCCGGCTACGGCTCCGGTGGCGGCGGCGCCGGGTATTCGGCCTCCGGGACCGCCGGAACGACCTCCGGCTGGTCGTGCAGCCCGGGGGGTAGCGGCGGCGCGGCGTACAACGACGCACTCCTCTCCCAGGGCCTCACGGGAGGCTCCGGCGGCGGCGCCGGCGGTTACGGCGGCGCTGCGAACTCGTGCGGCGGCGGCGGAGGCGGAGGCGGCGGCGCGATCAAGATGACGGCCTACAAGATCACGGTCGGGTCGACCGGCGCGATCCTGGCCGATGGGGGTCGCGGCGGCAACGTGCTGGGGGACCGGGACGGCGGTGCTGCCGGCGGCGGCTCCGGAGGCACGATCTGGCTCCGCGCGACCCAGTTGCTCCTCTCCGGGAACGTCCAAGCGCGTGGCGGGGCGGGCGGCACGGCCGACCGTAGCAACGGGTATGGCGGCGACGGCGGCGCGGGCGCGAACGGCCGGATCCGCGTCGATGGCACCGTGGCGGGCACGAGCACGCCGGTGTTCGTGGCGGGCGACACGACCGGGCTCGCGACGCTGGTCCGCAACGCCTTTCCGCTGGCCCAGCCTTCGCCGGGCGTGGTCAGGCTCACCAACAAGTCCGGGAGCACGCAGAAGGTCAAGCTCGTGATCATGCGGTAGCCGCCCCCCCGGTCATCCTCCCCGCCCCGCCGCGAGGCGCGCGTACGGCGCGCGCGAAACCTCGCGCCGTACGTGCGTCATCTCGTGCCAGATCGCGGCCTCGCGCTCGCCCGCGCGGCGGCGGAGGCGCTCGGGGTCGCGGCGCGGCCTCGGCAGTCGGACCGGGCGCGGGACGGGCGCGGGGGCGGGCTCGGAAACGGTGTGGCCCAGCGGCGGGTGGGGCTGTCGGCGGCGCGTCCCGGTTGACGCGGCGCGTCGAATCCCCCTTCCAACGGCTCCGCGACATGGGTACGATACCCCCGGGCCCCGACTCGGAGGACCAATCGCATGCTGGCCGCAGCGGAACGGAAACGGTTGCAGGACAAGGCGCGCGCCATCCGCGAGGAGATCGTGAAGGTGACGTACGCCTGCGGCGGATCCCACATCGGCGGCGCGATGTCGCAGACCGACGTCCTCGTCGCGCTGTACTACAAGTACATGCGGATCGACCCCGCGCGCCCCGACTGGGAGGACCGCGACCGCTTCGTGCTGTCCAAGGGCCACGGGGGGGTCGGGCACGCGGTCGTGCTCGCGGACAAGGGGTACTTCGAGCGGAAGCTGCTCGACGACTTCAACAAGACCGGCTCGCCGTTCGGGATGCACCTGGACCGCCTGAAGGTCCGGGGCGTGGACGCGTCCACCGGGTCGCTCGGCCACGGCTTCGGCATCTCGATCGGCATGGCCATGGGCGCGCGGCTGACCGGCCGGCAGTTCCGCGTCTACTGCGTCGTGGGCGACGGCGAGTGCCACGAGGGCTCCGTCTGGGAGTCCGCGATGGCCGCGGGCCACTTCAAGCCGACGAACCTGACGGTGTTCGTGGACCGCAACCGCTTCTGCCTGGACGGGCCGACCGAGGAGGTCATGCCGCTCGACCCGCTCGACGGGAAGTTCGAGTCGTTCGGGTGGCGCGTCCTGTCCATCGACGGCCACGACTTCGACGCGATCTGCGGGGCGATCGAGACCGCGCACGCGGAGACGGCGCGGCCGGTCGTGGTCATCGCGAACACGGTCAAGGGCAAGGGCGTGGACTTCATGGAGAACCAGACCGCGTGGCACTACGGCGGGCTGGACGACCGGATGAAGGCGCGCGCGCTCGAGTCCATCGCCAGGTCCTGACCCATTCGGGGCGGGCGAGCCCTCGCCCGCCGGACGGGAGGTACGACCATGTCGACCGCTACGCCGACCGCCGGGAAGCCCGCGAAGAAGGCAGCGAAGGCCACCGGGCTGACGTGGACCATCGCCGACGCGGACCACATGACGCAGGCCGAGATCTACGGCGAGGTCCTGACGCAGGCCGCCCTGAAGGACGGCCGGGTCGTCGCGCTGACGGCGGACCTCGCGAAGTCCACGAAGATCGGGAAGTTCGAGCAGAAGGTCCCGGAGCGGTTCTTCAACTTCGGCATCGCCGAGGCGAACATGTTCGCGGTCGCCTCCGGCATGGCCGAGACCGGGCTGATCCCGGTGGTCAGCACGTTCGCGGTGTTCGCGTCGCTGCGCGCGGCCGAGTTCGTGCGGACCGACGTCTGCTACCAGAAGCGCAACGTCAAGATCATCGGCACGCACTCCGGCACGTCGTTCGGGCAGGCGGGCACGACGCACCACTGCACCGAGGACATCGCGGTGATGCGGTGCCTCGCGAACATGACCGTGATCGCCCCCGCGGACGCGCGCGCGACGGCCAAGGCGGTCGAGGCGATGCTCGCGCACGACGGCCCCGTGTACATCCGCATCGGCCGCGGCTTCGAGCCGCCGTGCTACAAGGACATGGACTTCGAGTTCACGATCGGGAAGTCGAACCTCCTGCGCGACGGGACCGACATCACGGTCATCGCGGCCGGCATCCCGGTGCTCCAGGCGGTCGAGGCGGCGGACCGCGTCAAGCCCGACGGCGTCTCCGTGCGCGTCATCGACATGCACACGATCAAGCCGATCGACGAGGAGGCGATCGTCAGGGCCGTTCAGGACACCCGGCGCCTGATCACCGTCGAGGACCACACCGTGGTCGGCGGCCTGGGCACCGCGGTCGCGGACGTGATCGCGAAGAGCGGCAAGGGGTGCGCCTTCCGCAAGCTCGGGTACCAGGACGAGTACTCGATCGTGGGCTATCCCGAGGACCTCCAGCACCGCTACGGGATCGACGCCGACGGGATCGTCTCGGCGATCGGCGAGGTGCTGAAGCAGGACTTCGAGCAGGACGAGGACTGGGAAGACGAATAGCGCCGTCCTCGAAGAGGTGACGCAATGGCCGATCAAGCCCAGGAACTGCGCGCGCGCATATTCCTCCGTTCGTGCCTTCCGCTCGTGAAGGTCGTCCTCGAGGAGCGGTCCGCGTATCGCAAGCTCCTCTACCGCGCGGGCGGCGCGGTGCAGTTCGCCGCCGCGGACAGCGAGCAGGGCGCGTGGGTCGAGCTGACCCCCGAAGGGCTCGACGTGAAGCAGGGGAAGCACCCCTCCCCGTCGATCACGCTCACGTTCAAGGCGCTCCGCGACATGAACGAGTTCTTCGCGGGGGGGCTGGCGCTGCCGCGCGTGTCGGGCATCGCGGGGCTGCCGAGCCTGCTGCGCCTGCTGCCGTTCCTGCTGAAGCTGAAGATGCTCCTGCCGGACGTGATCCCGGAGGACCCGGACGAGAAGGCGCTGAAGGTCCGGATGCTGCTGTTCATGGTCACGAACGCGCTGTCGCAGCTCAACAAGGGCGGCGACGAGGCGATGGCGAAGTACGCGAAGACCAGCCCGGACCGCATCTTCCAGCTCACGGTCGAGAACGGCGGCCCGGCCGCGTACCTCCGCATCAAGGCGGGGCGGTCGAAGGCCGGGCGCGGGACCTACACGCGGCGCCGCCCCTACGTCCACATGATCTTCCCCGACAGCGAGGGGGCGTTCGACGTGCTCACGCAGCATTTCAGCAACGTGGAGGCGGTGCGCCTGGGCAAGCTCCGCATGGAAGGCGCCATGGAGGGGGGCAAGGAGATCGGCCTGCTGATGCAGCGGATCGAGGCGATCACGACGGGGGCGGTGTAGGGAGGTGCCGATGATTCTCGCAGGCGGATTCTGGGACGCGAGTATCGGCCGGCTCGGGAGGCCGGCCGATACCCGCGAGCGCGTAACGGCCAACATGCACCTGTACGCGGTCCTGCCGCGGGTCCTGGACCTGGCGCGGCTGGACGACGCGGCGACGGGCATCGCGCGCGACATGGACGTGTCGATCGCGTTCGCGGTGCGCGGCGGGCCGTACGTGGCGCTCGACTTCAAGCGCGGCTCCGGGGGGGCGCGCCGGACCGGGCTGGCGGACGTCGTGCTGTTCTTCCCGTCCTGCCGGCACCTGAACCGGATGTTCGGGGGCGAGAAGGCCACGCCCATCCCGCTCTGGGGGCTCCACCGCTTCCGCGACCTCCAGCGCTTCACGAAGCTGTCGGATCGGCTGACGCAATACCTGAAGCCCTCCGACGACGACATGGCCGACCCCTGCTTCCGCAAACGCCACGTCGAGCTGTCGCTGCTGGTCGGGCTGGCCGCGTGCCGCGAGGTCGCCGACCTCGACCCCCGCGCGCAGCGGGTCGCGACCGCGCTCCACGACGGGACGATCCAGTACTCGGTGGGGGAGGAGGGGCCGCACGTCACGGCGAAGGTCGAGCACGGCACGATCAGCGTCGCCCCGGGGCGCGTGCCCGATCCGACCACCACCATCGCGCTGCGCGACCTGGACTTCGCGGTCGCCCTGATCCGCGGCGAGGTGGACACGTTCGCCGCGTCCGGTCTCGGGGACATCCGCCTGAGCGGCGACCTCGCGCTGGCCGACAAGTTCAACCACCTGTTCGACCGGGTGGGGCTGTACTTGAAGTAGGGAGCAGGGGGCAGCGGGTACGGGCACGGGCACGGGTACGGGCTCGGGTTCGGGGACGGGAGGTGGCGGCATGGCGCTGTACAAGTTCGACAAGTCGCTGGCGTTGTTCGAGCGGGCCTGCAAGGTGATCCCCGGGGGGATTCCCGGCCACACCAGCCCGGCGTTCGCCGTCGCGGGGTCGTACCCGTACTTCGCCGCGAGCGGCAGGGGCTGCCGGTACAAGGACGTGGACGGCAACGAGTACATCGACTTCATGGCCGCCTACGGCCCGGTCGTGCTCGGGTACAACGACCCGGTCGTCGACGCGGCGGCGGCCCGCCAGCGGGAGGCGGGTTCCCTGTTCAACCACCCGACCGCGCGCTCGGTGGAGCTGGCCGAGCGGATGGTCGCGCTCGTGCCCGGGATGGGTTGGGCGGTCTTCGCGCGCAACGGGTCCGACGTGACCTCGTACGCGGTTCAGGTCGCGCGCGAGCACACCCAGCGACGCAAGATCCTCATGATCAAGGGCGCCTACCACGGCGTGCAGGCGTGGTGCCGCGACGGGACCGGGGGGCTCATCCCGGAGGACTACGAGCACGTCCACGCCTTCGCGTGGAACGACGCGACCCAGGCGGCGGACCTCGTCGGGAAGCACGCGGGCGACGTCGCGTGCATCATCGTCACGCCGTTCCACCACCCCGCGTTCGGGGACCAGGTCCTGCCGGCGCCCGGGTTCTTCGCGGACCTCCGCCGCATCTGCGACGAGGGCGGGATCGCGCTGGTGCTGGACGACGTGCGCGGGGGGTTCCGCCTGTCCATGCACGGGTCGCACGCGTACTTCGGGTTCCGTCCGGACCTCACCTGCTACTGCAAGGCCATCGCGAACGGGTACACGCTCTCCGCGTGCCTGGGCACGGACGCCTACAAGGGCGCGGCGTCGCGCGTGTTCTTCACGGGCAGCTACTTCGGCGGCGCGGTCGAGATGGCCGCGGCCCTCGCGAACCTGGACGAGTTGGAGAAGCGCGGCGCCGTGCCGCACATGATGGCGATGGGCACGATGCTCCAGAAGGGGCTCGCGGACCTCGCGGCGGCGCGGGGCCTCCAAGTGGCGATCTCGGGGCCGCCCACGATCCCGTACATGCGGTTCGCGAACGAGAGGAACTTCCGCCGGATGCAGCGCTTCTCGGGCGAGGCGGCGCGGCGCGGCGTGATCCTGCACCCCCACCACAACTGGTTCCTCATCGCGGCGCACCAGGAGGCCGACATCCGGCTGACCCTGGAGGTCGCGGACAAGTGCTTCGAGATCGTGAAGAAGGAATTCGGAGGGTAGGAGCGATGTCGGGACCGATCACGATCCCGAGTGCCCGCCTGCCGCGGCGTCGCGGCCCGGTCGAGAAGGCGCCGCAGCCGCCGGCATTCGACGAGAAGGCGTTCGTGAGGGAGCTGATCGAGCGCATCGTGGCCGAGTGCCCGCGGCGCCAGCCGACCAGCGAGGACGAGCGAAAGGCGCAAGGGATCGTCGAGGCGGAGTTCGCGCGCCTCGGCCTGGCGACCGGGTACAAGCCGTTCCGGTTCAACGACAACCTGTACTCGAACCTTGCGCTGCACACGGGGCTCGGCACGCTCGGGACCATGGTGTCCGGCGTCTCGCCGTTCGCGGGGCTCGCGCTGCACCTGACGAGCGGCCTGTCGTACCTGTTCGACTCGACGCGCAAGGGCTACTTCCTCAGGCGCGTCCTGGGGTTCAAGCCGTCGCAGAACCTGCTCGCGGTGCTGCCCGCCGAGGGCGAGCCGCGCTTGCGCGTCGTGATCACGGCGCACATCGACGCGGCGTTCACGGGGTGGATCTTCAAGCCGGAGTTCGTGAAGGCCTTCAGCTCCGCGCACCTCCCCAAGGGCTTCGAGTTCATGGGGCGCGCGGTCGCGCTGGCCACGCTGAACCAGTTCCCGCTGGCCGCGATCGACCTGCTGCGCATCGTGTTCGGGCGGGTCCTGACCGCGCCGCTGCGTCCGCTCGAGGCGCTCCTGACGCTGCCGTCCGCGCTCGCGTTCGTGATGAACCTGCAGATGGTGCTGCGCAACGAGGTCGTCCCGGGCGCGAACGACGACCTGTCAGGGGTTGCCGCGCTGCCCATCCTGGCACGCCGGCTGGCCGCGACGAAGCGGCCCGACGTCGAGTACGTGTTCGCGGTGACCGGGTGCGAGGAGGCCTCGCTCGGCGGCGGCGACGCGCTCGCGAAGCAGATGGCCGGGGTCTGGGACAAGACGAAGACGGTGGTGGTCGGCCTCGACATGCTGTCGCTCGGGCAGCTCCACTTCCTGGAAGGGGAGGGCGAGGTCATCCGCACCTGGATCCCGCAGTGGCTGGGCGACGCCTGCCGCAAGGTCGCGGCGTCCGAGCCCCGCTTCGCGGAGGTGAAGGGCTTCCGCGTCGACATCGGCGGGTCCGACGTGGCCGCGTTCCTGGCGCGCGGCTGGGAGGGTGTCTGCCTCGCGTGCATCGACCCCGAGAAGGGCATGCCGGAGCACTACCACTCGCCGAAGGACGCCCCCGAAAACATGGATTGGGACAAGGTGATCTTCTCGATCGACTTCGCGGAGAGGCTGGTTCGCGAGATCGTCGCCATCCGCCTGCCCGGAGGCTCGTGATGATGCGGAAGACCCTGCTGATGCTGCCGGCGGCGCTGCTCCTCGGCTGCTCGTCCGCCTCCGAGGTCGGGTCGGACCCCGGCCCCGGCGACGCGACCGACTCCTCGGCCCAGCCCGACCTCGCGGGCTGCCGGGTGACGGCGAACCTCGATGGCGCCTACTTCCGCGCCCTGAGCCTGATCATCGAGAAGCCCGCGGGCAACGAGGGCGCGCTCGCCGAGACGCTCACGATGATCTGGAACCCCCAGCTCCGGAGCGGGCTCCTCGTGCTGATGTTCCGGGTGACGAAGCACGACCTCGCGACCGGCGAACTGGTCATGGAGGGCGGGTCGGGCATCCGGATCACCGAGGGCAAGAACGCGGGCAGGTTCCAGTTCCTGGCCCACCCCGCGCCGAACGCGATCCGGCTGAAGGTCGACGACTGCGTGGCCACCGTGACCGAGCCCGCCGAGATCCGCATCTACCCCGAGTACTGCACCGACTCGATCCCGATCAAGGGCCTGACGGTCGGGCTGAACCTCGCTCCGGACGGCTCCGCCATCGGCGAGGGGAGCTGGATGAAGGGCAGCCTGTGCGCCACGAACGCCAAGGGCATCGACACCAAGTTCCTCCCCGAGTCCGAGGGCTGCATCAACTTCTACGGCTTCATCAACGACATCGGCGTGCCGACCGACTCCACCGCGGCCGCGTGTGGCGAGGACCCCGCGGCCTGGGCGTTCGAGGGCAGGTTCCACGCCCCCCGCATGATGGACGACGAGTTCCTCCCCGGCGAGAACTCCCTGATCCGCAGCTTCAAGTGCTTCTGATCGCGGTCCGGCCCCCCCCCCGCGCCCTCGGCCGGCGGCGTGGACTCCACCGCCGGCCGCCCGGGAACGAAGGGGACGGGCGCGGGGGGGGATCAGTGCTCCCGAATCGGCTGGTAGTCCGCGACCATGTGCTCCATCCGCTCCCAGATGTGGGACGCGTCGTTCGTCAGCACGTGGAGGTCGCGCTTGCGGCCGGTGATGTCCTGGACGTGGCGGCGCAGCACGGCCTCGCGCACGAAGCCGAGCCGCTCCAGCGCGCGCTCGGCCCCGGCCTGGCCGTCCACCACGTGGGCCACGATCTTCTCGAGCCCGATCGACATGGCGTGCCGGACCAGGATCCCGGCGAGCGCCGTGGCGATGCCCTGGCCCTGCCAGTCGCGAGCGACCACGAACCGGACGTCCGCGACGTGCGTGGCCCAGCGGTGCCGCTCGCGCTCCAGCGTCGCGGTCCCGATGATCCTGTTTTCGTGCTCGACCGCGATCCCGACGAGCCAGTCGTCGTCCTCGTTCGTCACGTAGCGCTCGACGGTCCTCGGCTGGGTGACGTCGTTCCGCAGGTAGCGCCGGTCGATCTCGGGCAGGCCCCGGAAGAACTCGAGCATCGGCTTCGCGTCGCCGGGAACCATCTGGCGCACGACGACCGTGCGGCCGTCGCGCAGCGGGATCTCGATCGGGTAGACATGGGCTTCCATCACGCTCCTCCGAGGTCTCCGAGCCGGATTGTACGACTGATCCGGGTCGGGTTTTCATGACGGATCGCACGGAAACTACGATACCGGATCTCCGGGTTCTACGTCGCCGTCCAGGAACGCGACCCTCCAGCCGTCCGCGTCGTTGCCCCCGGCCAGCACCATGCCCTCGGACACGCCCCACTTCATCTCGCGCGGCTTCAGGTTCGCCACCACGACCAGCCGCCTGCCCACGAGCACGGACGGGTCCGGGTAGGCGGCCCGGATCCCCGCGAAGACCTGCCGGAGACGGCCCTCGCCGAGGTCGATGCCCAGCCTGATCAGCTTCTTGGCCCCCTCGACCGCCGAAGCCGATCGCACCAGCCCGGCACGCAGATCGACCTTCGCGATCGCGTCGATCGTGATCTCCTCCGCCAGGGGCTTCAGGTCGGTCCGGGCGACCGCCTCGCCGGCAGGGGAGGGCTCCGGGGCCGGGGGGGGCTGCGGCGCAACCGGCTTCGCGGGGGCGCCCGCACCGAGGCGCGCGTGCAGCCGCGCCCAGGAGTCCTTCAGCGGCACGGTTCGGTTGAGGACCGGCCGGCCGGGGCCGCAGTCCTTCGAGTCCGCGCAGAAGTAGCCCACGCGCTCGAGCTGCCAGCGGGACCCGGGCGCCGCGTCGGCGAGGTAGGGCTCCGCCTTGGCGCGGACGACCGCGAGCGAGTCCGGGTTCAGGTGCGTCAGGAACCCGGCCTCGTCCGCGAGCGGGTCCTCGACGTCGAACAGGCGGTCGTACAGCCGCACCTCCGCGTCCACGGCGTGCTCCGCGGACACCCAGTGGATCGTCCCCTTGACCGTCCGGCCGTCCGGCGACGTGCCTCCCCGCGAGCCCGGGTCCCAGGTCGCC